>CADBXS010000039.1 GCA_902798705.1 uncultured Bacteroidales bacterium | reverse complement strand
TTCTTTTCACATTTCCAACCTTAACCATTTTTTAAGTTAGAAATTAAAAGTTAAAAATTAAAAGTGAAAAGTGAAAAATGCCTTCCGGATGGTTTTCTCTCCCCTTCGGGGGAGCTGGAAGGGGCTCTTTGGGCTTCGGGGCTTTTCTTTTTGAGGTCAAAATCTATATGTTCCCCAATAATCTATTCGTCATGAATGGCTGGGTATTGCATGGCAGAGCAATGGAGAGAACCATGTTGACGAACGAGTACCTGACAGTCAATACCCACTATTTCCCTTTTTGGAAAACATTGCTGTAGAGCATGTGCAGCAAGTGTGTCGCTCTGATGATTGCCGTAAGTAGGGAAGAGCACAGCTTGATTAATAATAAGGAAATTGGCATAGGTAGATGGCAATCGAGTGACAGTGCCGTCGAGATTTTCGTCGTAGAGCGGTGGTGCCATAGGGAGAGGCACTAATTGGAATGGTTGACCTGTTTGTGTACGAAAAGATTGTAGTTGTTGCTCCATAAGTGAAAGATCTTGATAATGTGAATCACTTTTGTCGTTACAACGAACGTATGCAATGGTATCATTGGGACAGAAACGAGCAAGAGTGTCTATGTGTCCGTCTGTATCGTCACCCTCAAGATGTCCATAGTCGAGCCAAAGCACCTGTTTTGCATGGAAGTCGCGAAGCAAACGTTCTTCTATTTGAGAACGAGTGTATGTGTCGTTACGGTTGGGTGCAAGTAGGCATGAAGATGTAGTGAGGATTGTTCCTTTTCCATCACTTTCAACACTTCCACCTTCAAGCACAAAATCGAGGTTGTTAATATATCTATTATCTTCTTGATTTAATGACTGATAGAGATTTTTATTCAACTGATTATCGAAGTTTGATGGAAACTTCATTCCCCATCCATTGAATTGGTAATCGAGCAAGTGACGTGTCGTTTTACTACCATCATGATGGAGACAAGAGATGAAAGCGTGGTCGCGTGCCCATGTATCATTGTTCAGACATGATAAAATTGTGATTCGTTGCCTTGACGCTTGGGTGAATAAGGTGCACGTTTCTATTTGTTTGCTTACCTCATAAGGATTCTGTGCAAGGATCACCAATTTTTCTCGCTTACTGATTTCTGCAGCCATACTGAGAAAGCATTGTGTGGCTTCGGTAAGAATCGGTGCCCAGTCTGTTTGTTCATGGGGCCAAGTGAGCTGCACGAATTCCTGTTCGTGCCATTCAGAAGGTAGAAACATTGAAAGTTAAAAGTTAAAAAAGCCTCACCCCCAACCCCTCTCCAAAGGGCGAGGGGAGTAGAATGAAGCATACTAATGCAATTAAAGTTTATTACACAACGGCGATGGCTTCGATTTCAATGGGTGCGCCCTTAGGGAGTGCTGCAACTGCGAATGCAGATCGAGCAGGGTATGGTGGCTGGAAGAAGTCGGCATAAACCTCATTGACAGCAGCAAAGTCATTGATGTCTGTAAGCAGAATTGTTACTTTCACGACATTGCTCATATTTAGTCCTTCGGCTTGGAGTATGTTCTTGATATTGGTAAGTGATTGTCGAGTTTTGCAACGGATGCATCCTTCTTTGAATTCTCCTGTAGCAGGGTCTATAGGAATCTGTCCACTGATGTAAATCGTGTTGCCTGCTTTAATAGCTTGGCTGTAAGGGCCGATGGCAGCTGGTGCATTGGGTGTTGATATGGGTTTCATAATTGAAAAGTTAAAAGTGAAAAGTGAAAAGTGAAAAGTAACTTCGTTAAACGTTAAACTTTAAACGTTAAACGTTACCAATTGGCGACAGTGGCATTAAAGATTTGGTCAACAATGTCGTCTATGATTTGCTGTACAAGTTCTTCCTGAACATCAGTGAGTTGTCGTGAAGAATCGTACTCTGATGTAGCTGCAAACTGTTTTTCAAAATCCTGAGAATGGTTTTTGGTGTTTACGAAGCGCACATTAACAGTAATTTTGAGCTGGGTTTGGCTGGAGTATCCATCGGAGGAAACGGACTTGTTAAGTTGGGAGTATTCGGTGATTTCTCCCGACACTTGTAAATCTCCATTTCGCTTCACTATTTTAAGTTTTGTCTTATTTCCATACGCATCGGAGAGTGTGTTGTAGAACATAGCCTCCATAGGTGCCCATACGTAAGCACTACGAATGGGGAACTTGTCGATGTTGATGGTTTTCACTTCGTTGTAGTTGATGCTCGAACCATTGAAGGAATAACTGATGGAGCACGCTATGAAGATGGTGCACAGCGACAAGAGGATAGACGAAGAGATGTATTGAATTGCTTTTTTCATCATTCTTTCTTATAGCCGTTTTCTTTCAGTTTACGATAGATGGTGCGCTCGCTGATGCCCAGTTCCTGTGCGGCTTTCTTTCGGTTGAAATTGTTGCGCTTCAGTGCATCGATTATGATTTGGTAATGATGGTCCCTGATTGTCATGGGCTGTTCCTCCACGTATTCCTCAGCATTCACAATTTCGGCATCATCAGTGATGCTTGGCACAGGATTGTAGTTGGTAGGCTGCTGTTTGATATTCGGAATTTGAGGATTGTAATTGGCAGCTTGTGCATTGAAATTGTTGGATTTATTCACCATTTCCTTCAATTCTTGAATTTCTTTGCTTAGGTTGAAGAGTTGTTGAAGCAACATTTCGCGCTCGTTCTCGTAAGTATGTTGAGAAGTTTTCGTATCGCGCAACAGCACCAGTCCACCTTGTGCGTCGCTATCATCAGTGATGCCTGCTTCTTTTAGCATTTCAGCTGTGATTTCCCGCTGAGGAGAAATGATACTGAGCTGCTCGGTGAGGTTCTTCAATTGGCGGATATTGCCAGGCCATTTGTAAAGCATCAGCAATTGCTTGGCATCCTCAGTCAGATAAATAGGTTCGAGTCGATATTTCTCAGCAATGTCGCGAGCAAACTTACGGAAAAGGAGCACAATGTCGTCACCTCGGTCACGCAATGGAGGTACGGAGATAGGAATGGTGGCAAGGCGGAAATAGAGGTCCTCGCGGAAACGTCCTTCGCTAATAGCCTTCTTCATCTTCACATTGGTGGCAGCGATGATGCGCACATCCGTCTTACGCACTTCATTCGAACCCACGCGGAGGTATTCACCTGTCTCGAGGACACGCAGGAGGCGCACTTGGGTGGATAATGGCAATTCACCCACTTCATCAAGAAAAAGCGTGCCTTTGTTGGCAGCACCGAAATATCCTTCATGCTCACCGATGGCACCCGTGAAGGCTCCTCTCTCATGTCCGAAAAGTTCGGAATCAATCGTGCCTTCAGGAATGGAACCACAGTTGATGGCAAAGTACTTTTGGTGCTTTCGCGAAGAGTTGTCGTGAATAATGCGAGGTATGGCTTCCTTACCCACACCGTTCTCACCCTCAATGAGGACGGAGAGGTCGGTAGGTGCCACTTGAATGGCTATGTCGAGTGCTCTGTTCAAGCCACTGGAATTACCAACAATTCCATAGCGTTGCTTGATGGGCTGTAGGTCTTTTTGAGTCAACATGATAAGTTAAAGAGTGATGAGTTTAGAGTTAAAAGCAGTTAAAAGCCTACCTTTCGATTACAAGTATGGGTTGCATTTTATTTCATCATCAATGGTAGTGGCAGGACCATGTCCTGAATAAACGGTTGTGGAAGGGGGTAGTATCAGGAGTTTGGATGAAATGGAAGTGATAAGGTCTCGGAAACTGCCACCTGGCAAATCCGTTCTACCAATGCTTCCAGAGAAGAGGGAGTCGCCCGAGAAGAGAACGTTTTCCGCTTGACAATAGAAGCAAATACCTCCTGGAGTGTGGCCTGGAGTGGCAATGACAGTGAGTGTGTGGGAACCGAAACGGATTGCGTCTCCTTCTTTCAAGGCAGGTGCTAATTGTGCCGTGAAATTGGTGTCAATATGTGATTCATAATAATTGCCCATGAACATTGCCGCTTGAGCTTGCATTCCACTATATAGGTCGTAGTCTGCCATGGCTGCTTCAGCAAGCAGATGATAGTCGCGAACGGCAAAACGATTTCCCAGACAGTGGTCGAAATGCAAATGCGTGTTGAGTAGATGAACAGGACGCAAGTGCTGGTCCTCGATATAGTCTTTCACTGTTTTCCATTCACGCTCAGTAAAACAGCCACAATCGATGATGACGGCTTCTTTCGTTTCATCGCTTACGACGTATGTATTTTCCTGAATGGGATTGACTGTGAACAGTTTTATTTGTAGCATGTTTTAGGCTTTTACGATAACGTGAACAATTTTCTTGGTCTCAAAATACTCTTCAGAGAAATAATCGGAGATGTCCCAAGTGGTGCAGATGTTGCGCATGGATGCCATTTCTCTATCGAGCTCTCCACCTTTCAGCGCGATGATGCCATTGGGAAGCGCGTTGTGTTGTTCCTTCTGAATATTCTTTCTCACGCATTTCATCAAGTCAACCAAAGGCATGACAGCACGCGACACCACAAAATCGTAGTTTTTCTCCTTGATGTCCTCTCCGCGAGCATGCGTGAATTCAACGTTCTGAAGCTTGATTGCCTCTGCAACTGCCTGAGCCACTTTCACTTTCTTGCCGATGCTATCGACCAAATGGAAATGCACATCGGGAAACATGATTGCCAGTGGAATCCCTGGAAAACCACCGCCACAACCCAAGTCGAGAATGCGAGAACCAGCACGAAACTGAATGATTTTTGCAATGGCAAGGGAATGAAGCACATGATGCTCGTAAAGATTCTGAATGTCCTTACGGGAAATGACGTTGATTTTGGAATTCCAATCGTTGTAGAGTACATCAAGAGCCTCGAATTGGGACTTTTGTTCGGGAGTTATGTTGGGGAAGTATTTAAGGAGTTGTTGCATGAGGAGATGTGAAATAATGGGATTAAGGATTCATCAGGTCAGACAATTCATCGTATGAGAATTCTATGTCGATGTCCCCATAGACATAGGGAGCTAATTCGTATGGGTCATAATGGAAAACGATTTTATTAGGTTCGAGAAGCATGTCTGTAGAGATAAACATGTCAGCAATTGTAAGAAATCCCATTTCTTGCAATTCGTTCAAAGAATGAGCGTTTTGCATTTCCATGAGTTTTTTTGTTAATCGATCCATTAATGCAGAATTGGTCCCAGCTCGGAAAATATCGACAGGGCGTATAGGCTGACCATTTTTCAATGAAAAAGATGTGGTTGTTGTCACTGTGACAGGGTGTGCCCCTCCAGAATAGATGTATGCCAACATTTTATAGCAAACGACAGAATCGGCATAACCAATATGAGCTTCTGTACTAATGTTACTTTCGTAGCAATAACGTTCTATTAAGAACTTTTTGTTTTCTTCATATTCTTCGTCTGTCTGGTCGTTGTTCTCATAAAAGTATTCCAAATCTTCATAATAGAGATTCTTGACAGAATTAGCAAATTCCCTCATTTGCTCTTTTACAAACAACTTAGCTGCTTCTTCAATTTTTGCGCCATCAGTGTTAGGGAGAAGTTCATCTATAATATATCGATTGATTTTCTCCACATTCTCTGTTAATTGAGATTGTTCTGAAGCTTGCAATAAGATAAGTTTTATGCTGGAAGAACACACTGGCGATTCTGCAGGGTTGTTAGGAGCCAAAAAGACACTGTCGGAATACTCCATTTCGCAGAAATCAACCAGATTGTTGTTACCCTGACAGGAAGCAAGAAGCAGTAATGTAGTAATTAATAATATATAATGTTTGCAGAACATATCTTTTCTATAAAAATCAGACAATATCTGATAAATTTCTGCAAATTTAGGAATATATTTTTGAAATGTCCCTCGAATTTTTCTAAATTTGCAAATCAAAATTGAATTTCTCTCAATATTGGAGTGATTTCATTTGTGTAAGTCAATTTACTTTAAATGGTAAAAAAAGATATCAACAAACATTCATGGCGTTTGCCATACGCAGACTTAGGCATAACTATAGCCATAGCCGTAATGGTTGTGATGGTTGTGAAGAGCCTGCTTTTTGGTTTTACCATTGCAAGTATTGTTTGGATTTCTCTTGCTTTCGTTTACATTCTAATAAGTTTTATTTGTGATAGCCATAGTAAGGTGGTTAAAACCAGCACTACAGTTCTTTTGATTGCCTCTGTGATTGCCATTGGAGCGACATTGTATTTCGATAAACCAACTCGGCCTAAAATGGTTGCTTTTCATGGTATTAAAGAGAAGGACACTATAGCAGAGGAGGAAGTGGTGGAAACTCCTCCACCTGTTGTGGTAGATACTGTAAATGTCAATCCTAAAGATAAACATATTGAGGTGGAACTCGTTGATACAATGGCTATTGAATTGGATATGAACTTGATGCAACAAGATTCAATCAAAGCAATACCGATTTTATAGATTCTGATAACAATAATTAAACATAATAACAAAATGGACTCAAACGAACAAAATTTAGAAGACGACAAAATAATCAGAGTGACACGTGTACCATCAACTGATGCTACAGAAGAACAGCAGAAGAGTAAAAAGAGTGGGGGATGCTTGAAAAAGTTTTTCATCTTATTACTATTTCTCATTGTAGCAGGATGTGCTTGTTGGTGGTTCTTTCTTCGAGACACACGCAATTACAGTGAAGAAGAAGCTTGGTCGTTGATAGGTCACTACCAAAACACAGACCAGCCAGATTCACTCTATGACATGCTCAATTATTATTTGGATCAATTTTCTGAAGGTAGATACAATTCCGAAGTAAGCACATTGCTTTCCCGCTTTGAGATTGAGCGTGATGAGTTAAATTCCATTTTAACATCCAACTGTACTATCAAGAATGTGGATACATATGTTTATGCTCATCCACAAGGTTTTTTCCGTACAAAGGCTCTGAATATTCTCGACTCGCTCGAGTTTGCTGATGCACAAAAGCACGACACACCAGATGCATATCAAGAATATCTTGGTAAATATCCCAATGGACGTTTCCGCTCTCAAGCTCAGGCTGAGTTGGCTGATGCTGAAGCAGATAACCTTGTAACTGAGGAGGAAAAAAATGCAGTAGCAGAAGTTATTAAGCGCCATTTTCAAGCAATAGAGAATAATGACACGATTGATGTAGTTGAAACTGTAGCAGAGAATCTGTCTTCCTATATAGGAAAACAAAACTCTACAGAACAAGATGTCATTAAGTATTTAAAGCATACGAACGAAGGTAGAAATGTAAAGATATTCAAGACATCCGAATACGATATTAGTAAGGTTGTAACTGCGGGAATACCTATTTATAATGTCCGCTTTGCCTTGAAAGAACAGATTAACCCTGATGATTCTCTTCATCGTAGAGTGAGAGATTTTAAGGGTACAGCCATTGTGAATTCTAAGAAAAAGATTACTGCTTTACTTCTGCAATAATATTTCTTTTCCAATGAATGTTTATTAAGAATAAAGAAATGAAAAGTGAGCGTTGTTTCTATACTCTAAATAGCACCATTGCCTCTTCACCAAAAAGAAAGAGACAATGGTGTAACTTACTTTTTATTTTATTCTTCATACTCTCTTTGCTTGGTTCTTGTGGAAAGGACCGCACCTATGAATATGAAGAGAAAACAGCATGCGACCACTGGATTTTGTCAGCAATGCAGGACTATTACATTTGGGGAGATAGCATTAAGGTCGAAAAATTAGATTGGAAGGATTATTTTGCAAAGCCTGCTACTTTTTTCTCAAAACTGACAGCTTTTGCTCCTATTATAGATGACTACTCATGGTGCGAAATAGACACTTTAGATGAGGATCATCATGTAAGAGGTTTTTATGATCATTTGGATTCATACGGAATAGACTTTGTCGTAATGACTGACCCCACTGGTGCCACAAGCCGACAGTATGCTCGAGTAGTTACAGTTTTTCCTGATTCACCAGCACAGCGTTGTGGATTGAAACGAGGCGACTTCATTGGCTCTATTGACAACGCTCGTTTCACGTCCTCTCATACTAAAGACTTAGTTAATGGTTCATCTCACACATTGATAGTCAGCAAATTGGGTGAGAATTCCGAAGCATTTGTTTGGACTTCAACTGATACTCTAACAATAGAATCATCCCAATATGTCGAGGATTATGCGTTTCCTGTTTATAAAACCTTCCACACCGATTATGGTAAGGTGTGTTATCTAATGTGCAACAGACTCACAGAAGGTCCAACCGAACATAATTCGAATTTTACAGCATATCGTGAGGAAATGATAACCTATATGTCGAAAATAAAAGAGGAGAATCCTTATGCATTGATTCTTGATTTACGACTTTGTAATGATGGAAGTCTTAATATGGCTCGAACTCTTGCATCTTATTTAGTGAACGATGTTGATGATGCATCTGTCTTTGCAAAGACTATATATCACAAAAGCAGGTCTGAACTAAATAAAGAATACACATACGAAAGCGAGGGTTTGTCCAACAATCTTGGATTGAAAGAATTGGTTTTCATTACAGGTTATTATACAATGGGGGCAGCAGAGTGGCTAATTCGTGGCATTACAGCATCTATGGGTGACGAGTTTGTTTCAATTTATGGCACAAGTACAGTTGGACAGATTGTCGTTACCGAAGCTATCAAATCAAGCCATTTCGTTACTTTACATCCTGCTGTTGCTTTTGTAGCTGACGGTAATGGTAATTACGACTATTCTTTAGGAATAGAACCAACCATCGAATTTGATGAGATGACTTTTCCTTTCCTCAATCCCTATGGAGATGAATCAGAAATAGTATTGAGCACTATACTTCATGATTTTGGATATAACTCTCGTTAATGATTTCATAACAACTATTCAATTTGAAAAAACAAAAATATCAAGGACTTACCGATCAAGAGGTTTTAACGAGTCGGGAAAAACATGGCACCAATGTGCTGACAGAACGCAAGCCACAATCTCCGTTTGTGAAACTGCTTCTGAAATTCACTGACCCGCTCATTGAGATTCTCTTGGTGGCAGGTGTACTCTCTATCGGTATCTCATGCTACGAATATTTTCGTTTGGGAGAATCCAGCCAGGTGTTTCTTGAGCCTCTTGGTATTTTCATCGCCATATTGATTGCTACTGTCCTGGCATTCCTCTTCGAATGGAAAGCTGAAAAGGAATTCCGATTGCTTACCTTGGTGAAAGATGATAGATTGGTGAAGGTGGTTCGCAATGGTAAGGTCACACAGGTAGCACGTAAGGATATTGTAGTTGGCGATATTGTGATTCTTTCAACTGGTGATGAAATTCCCGCCGATGGTACATTGCTCGAAGGAACAAATCTGCAAGTGGATGAATCTTCGTTGACAGGCGAACCTGTTTGCAACAAAACTACGATAGAGGCGGATTTTGATGCTGCTGCCACTTTCCCAAGCAATTACATGCTCAGAGGAACTAATGTGTTGGAAGGGCATGGATATATGAAAGTGGAAGCAGTGGGCGACTCCACCGAGAACGGAAAGGTATTTAGTGCTGTTCAGATTGAGAACACTGTGAAAACTCCCCTCGATGAACAGCTGGCTCGTCTTAGTAAATGGATTTCTGTCTTTAGCTATGTCATTGCAGCAATCATCATTATTGGAAAGGTTGCATTCTACGATTACGATAAGGATTTTGAGTTTGTTCATTTTGCTTCCTACGTATTAAAGGCAGTGATGATTGCTGTTACTTTCATTGTGGTAGCCGTTCCTGAAGGACTTCCAATGGCAGTGACATTGAGTCTTGCCTACAATATGCGTCGTATGCTCCATTCCAACAATCTGGTTCGCCGACTTCATGCTTGCGAAACGATGGGAGCTGTCACTGTCATCTGCACGGATAAGACAGGTACCCTCACTCAAAACAAAATGCAAGTGGCTGATTTCCTTTTGCTGGATGATGCTTTGACGGATTATCTCTATGAAAACATTGCGGTGAATTCCACTGCTATGCTTGATGAAAACAAGGTAATCGGCAATCCCACTGAAGGTGCTTTGTTGCTATGGGGAAGGGAGCGTAATCAAAACATTCTTAATCTCAGAAATGAGGTGGAAGTGCTGAAGGAGATACCTTTCTCCACCGAAATTAAATACATGTCAACCACAGTTCGCTCCTCAGTGAGTGGGAAAGTGGTAGAATACGTGAAGGGAGCCCCTGAAATCGTGCTGTCCATGTGTCAGCAAATAGCTGGGCAAAAGAATCGTAGTGATATAGAGCAAAAGATATTATCGTATCAGCGTCATGCCATGCGTACCTTGGCATTTGCCTATTCCGAAGATGGTGGACCTATGACGATGATTGGTATTTCCGCCATTGCAGACCCAATCCGTGAAGAAGTTCCTGCTGCCATTCAGGAATGTACCGCAGCAGGTATCGAGGTGATAATCATTACGGGTGACAGCCATGACACAGCTCTTGAAATAGGAAGACAAATCGGTGTGACCGAGAAGAATATCATTTCCCGTGCTCGTCCGATGGACAAGAAAGAGATTGTGGAAAAACTTCAATCCGAAGGGCAAGTCGTGGCAGTTACAGGGGATGGCACGAATGATGCTCCTGCACTCAAGGCGGCACACGTAGGTTTGTCAATGGGTGATGGCACGTCGGTTGCAAAAGAAGCCAGCGACATCACGATTATCGACAATTCCTTTGCCAGCATCGTAAAGGCGGTAATGTGGGGTCGTTCTCTCTACCGAAATATTCAGCGCTTCATCCTGTTCCAATCAACAGTGAATCTCGTTGCGTGTATCACAGTCCTGATAGGTGCTTTTATGAAAACTGAAAACCCACTCAATGTCACTCAGATGTTGTGGGTTAATCTCATCATGGACACTTTCGCTGCTATGGCATTGGCTTCGCTTCCTCCAAGCAAGGACGTGATGAAGGACAAACCACGCAACAGGAAGGCATTTATCATCGACCACAAGATGTTTGTGAACCTCTTCTCCATGGGAATTGCCTTCGTGCTGATATTGGGTGCTTTGCTTCTGTTCTTCAAGACGCATGAATTGAATGGCGTGGAGGAATTCATTGATGCCAAGCGAGTAAGGGGCGCGCATCTGATGGGTTTCGAGCTCACTTTCTTTTTTACCACCTTCGTGATGCTTCAGTTTTGGAATCTTTTCAACGTGCGATTGTTCAGAACCAATGCCAAGCTCAAGGAATTGAAATGGGGAAAGAGTTTCATGTTCATTGTAGCACTCATTTTTGCTGGACAGATTCTCATCGTTCGTTTCGGAGGAACCATGTTTGGCGTTCAACCTCTTGACCCTCTTTCATGGTTCATCATTGTGGTATCCACATTCATCATAAATCTCATACTCGGATGGATTCTCAGGAAAATGGAATAGACCAATCTCCTTTTGTGGAAGAAAAGAATAATCAAATTCCGCATCCACTGATTGCAGCAATTCCGCTGCTGATGCTCATTGGATTGCTCACTACCATTCTCATTTTGTTTGGTAGCGATGCCTTGTCGGGTGGTAGCCAGATTGCACTGCTCTTAGCATCCGCAATTTGTATTTGCGTATCGATGTTTTTCTATCGCACTCCTTGGAAACAATTTGAAGAGCAAATCAAACAATCGTTGGGCAATGTTTCTGTCACGCTCATCATTCTCCTTGTGGTAGGTATGTTGGCTGGTTCTTGGATGATAAGTGGAGTGGTTCCTACCTTAATTTACTATGGTGTGCAAATCATGTCCCCACGTTTCTTCCTCGTGAGCACTTGTGTCATCTGCGCGTTGGTGTCTATCATGTCAGGCAGTTCATGGACCACCATTGCCACCATCGGTATTGCACTACTTGGTATAGGTGAAGCACTCGATGTGCCTGAAGCATGGACTGCGGGTTCTATCATTTCCGGTGCATACTTTGGTGATAAGATGTCTCCTCTGAGCGATACCACCATCTTGGCATCTTCCGCTTCGAAGGTGGATATTTTCTCCCACATCCGTTACATGACCTACACCACCATTCCTTCCATCTCCATCGCACTCATTATCTTCCTTATAGCAGGGTTCTTCTATGGCAGTTCTGATGCCCTGCAAGTTTCGGAATTCACAAACGGACTCTCTGCCACTTTCAACATTTCCATCTTCACGCTTATCGTGCCTATCATTACGGGTATCATGATTGCCAAGCGCATGCCATCGTTAGTTGTTCTTTTCGTTTCTTCTATGTTGGCAGGCATTTGCGCCATCATCTTCCAGTCCGACATTTTGAAGGAGATAGCGGCATCGAACGACATCGCAGGAATCTTGCAAGTGGTAAAGGGATTAGCTATCACTTTTTTTGGTGCCACCAATGTGGAAACCGGAAGTGACTCCCTCAATGAGTTGGTGAGTACAGGAGGAATGGCAGGTATGCTCAATACAATCTGGCTCATTATGTGCTCCATGTGCTTTGGCGGTTCCATGGTGGCAAGCCACATGTTGGAAAGCCTCACTATCGTGGTTCTTCGTTTGGTGAAAAATCGCGTGTCGTTGGTTTCCTCCACTGTTGGCACAGGCATTTTCCTGAATCTTGCCACAGGAGACCAATCCATCTCCATTATTCTCACTGCCGACATGTATCGCGAAGTGTATGAAAAGGAAGGATACGAAGGACGCTTACTCAGTAGAACGACTGAAGACGCAGGAACCGTCACTTCCGTACTGATTCCTTGGAACACTTGCGGTATGACTCAATCCACTGTCTTGGGCGTTCCCACACTGACATACCTTCCCTATTGTTTCTTCAATCTCATCAGCCCATTCATGTCCATCATTGTGGCAGCAACTGGATGGAAGATAAGGAGAGTAAAAGTGAAAAGTGAAGAGTGAAAAGTGAATAATCTATTGAATCAAGCATAACTCAACATCTTAATAGTATATGAAACGAAAGCTCCTAACATTATCAATTCTTGCCTTTGCATCCCAAGTCTTTGCACAAGGTGAAATTTCCCAAGAATTGCTCAATTCCTTGCGTTCGAATAGCAAACTGAATCCCGCTGAACGAGCATTGCGAAATGGTTTGGCTACTTCCGATATTCGTACCTTTGCCCTCAATCGGGACAATCAAACGGAACAAAACACCTACTTTAATTATTCCGTTCCATCGAAGGGAATAACCGACCAAAAGTCTTCGGGACGTTGTTGGCTTTTCACAGGACTGAATGTGCTTCGTAGCCAACTCATCAACCAAAAGAATCTTGAGGAACTCGAATTCTCGCAGGTCTATCTTTTCTTCTACGACCAACTTGAGAAGTCCAATCTTTTCCTTCAGGCTGTCATCGATACACGCAAGAACTCCATGGAGGACAAGACCGTTCAATGGCTCTTCCAGCATCCACTCAGCGATGGTGGCACTTTCACGGGTGTTGCCGATTTAGTTTCCAAGTATGGACTTGTGCCAAAGGGTGTGATGCCAGAAACCTTCGCTTCGAACAACACTTCCCGCTTCACCTCTTTTATCAAGCGCAAACTGCGTGAGGATGGTTTGGCTCTCCGTGAATCGAATAAGAAAGGTGCCGAACTGAACAAGCAAAAGGAAAAGATGCTCGCTGAAATCTACCACATCCTCGTGATGGGATTCGGTGAACCACCTACAGAATTCACTTGGGCACCAAAGGACAAAGATGGAAACTACACCTCTGCTCCTCGCAAATTCACCCCACAGCAATTCTATCAGGAGATGTTTGCTGACGACCTCAATTCCAATTACATCATGCTGATGAATGACCCAACCCGTGACTATTGGAAGACCTATGAAATCCAGTACGACCGCCACACCTACGATGGACACAACTGGCTCTATCTCAATGTGCCTATGGATGAAATCAAGCAAGCTGCCATTACCAGCATCAAGGATTCTACCATGATGTACATGTCCTGCGATGTGTCGAAGGAATTGGATTCCGAGCGTGGTTTGCTCGATTTGAAAAACTACGACTATTCCTCCATTCTCGGAGTGACATTCGGTATGGACAAGCGTCAGCGCATCATGTCGTTCGATTCTGGCTCCACTCATGCCATGACTCTCAAGGCGGTTGATCTCGATGCCAATAACAAACCTGTAAAATGGGAAGTTGAGAATTCTTGGGGTGCTACTTCGGGATTCAAGGGACATCTCATCATGACCGACGAATGGCTCGATGAATACCTCTTCCGTTTGGTTGTCAACAAGAAATACCTCTCCTCGAAAATTCTTGAAGCTGCCAAGCAGAAACCAACCCTTCTTCCTTGCTGGGACCCAATGTTTGCCTCCGAAGAATAAAATGGGTAAATAGTAAATCAGTAAATAGTAAATTTTAAAATCGTAAATATAATCATGAACATTGTTGATAGATTTCTTAAGTATGTTTCCTTCGACACACAGTCGAGTGAGGAATCCGAAACCACACCCAGTACAGCCAAGCAATTCAACCTTGCCAATTACTTGAAGGATGAACTCACAGAATTGGGATTCACAGAAATAGAGCTCGATGCGAACGGCTACCTCTATGCCACACTTCCTGCCAACACATCCAAAACCGTTCCAACCATTGGTTTCATCGCCCACATGGACACAAGTCCCGATTGCTCAGGAGCCGACGTGAAGCCTCGCATTGTGAAGAATTACGATGGTGGCGATATCATCCTTTCCGAAGGTATCGTCAGTTCCCCAAACAAGTTCCCAGAACTGCTTGATCACGTAGGTGAGGACATCATCGTTACAGACGGACACACCCTTCTTGGTGCCGACGACAAGGCAGGTATTGCTGAAATCGTCTCTGCTTGTGTATATCTCATGGAACATCCTGAAATTGAGCATGGAAAGATTCGCGTAGGTTTTAATCCTGATGAGGAAATTGGCATGGGTGCTCATAAGTTTGACGTTGAGAAATTCGGTTGTGAATTTGCCTACACTATGGATGGTTCCGAAATAGGTGAAATCGAATTCGAGAACTTCAACGCAGCCTCTGCAAAAGTGAGCATCATGGGTTGCAGCGTCCACCCAGGTTATGCAAAAGACAAGATGATTAATGCGGGACGTGTAGCAGCAGAACTCGTTTCTTTGCTTCCCGAAATGGAAACTCCTGAGCACACCGAAGGCTACGAAGGCTTTTTCCACCTCACGGGTATCAATGGCAACTGTGAGAAAGCATCCGTTTCCTACATCATCCGTGACCACAACCGCGAGATTTTTGAGCAGCGCAAGCAGCGCATGCAGGAAGCCGTAGCCAAAATTAATCAGAAATATGGCAACGTGGCACAACTCGAACTGAAGGACCAGTACTACAACATGCGTGAGAAGGTAGAACCAATGATGTATATCATCGACATTGCTAAACAAGCCATTGAGGAAGCAGGAATGGAAGCCAAGATTCGTGCCATCCGTGGAGGAACTGACGGAGCACAACTATCCTTCAAAGGTCTCCCATGTCCAAACATCTTTGCTGGTGGCATCAACTTCCACGGCCCATACGAATTCTGTCCTGTTCAGAGTCTCGAAAAAGCCATGGCAACCGTTGTCAACATCTGCCGCATCACCGCCCAACGATAGCCATCAAGAAAATACTTGTCAGGGATTTTAGGGATTTAAAAGATTTTTTTAAGTTAAAAGTAGTAATTCATCTGGACAGAGAAATCCTATAAAATCCTTAAAATCCCTGATAATAATAGTACATAATCAATACACAAAACCTTGATGGAAGCAAGATTAGATAAATTCCTTTGGGCAGCTCGCATATTCAAGACCCGCACCATTGCCGCCGATGCATGTAAGAATGGGCGTGTGATGATAGATGGCGTAAAGCAGAAGCCCTCTCGCATGGTGAAAGAAGGTGATGTCATTCAAGTGCGTAAACCGCCTATCACCTATTCATTCAAGATACTCAAAGCCATTCAGAATCGGTTGGGGGCAAAACTTGTGCCCGAGATAATGGAAAATGTCACGACCCCCGACCAGTACGAACTTCTGGAGATGAACCGCATCAGTGGATTTGTAAATCGTGCTCGAGGTACAGGTCGTCCTACCAAGAAAGAGCGTCGTGAACTCGATGACTTTGTCACACCTGCTTTCTTTGGCGATTTTGAAGATTTCGACTTTGACGATGACGATGATGAAGAAGATTTCGAATAGACTCGTTGTTGCTACCGACCTCGATGGCACCCTCTTGCATACTGACAAGTCACTTTCTGATTTCACACGCCAAACGCTCATTCATTTGCAAGAGCAAGGCGTGAGAATCATCATAGCATCGGGGCGTCCTGTCAACGGCATAGCACCCATTGCCGACCTTCTACAGCTCGACAAGTTCGGTGGTATAGTCCTTGCCTATAACGGTGCACAAATCGTGGATTGGTCCACCAAACAACTGCTCTATTCCAAAGCCCTACCAACCTCCTGCATTTCCACTCTCTATGCCCAAGCCAAAGCAAACGGGCTTGAAATTCTCACCTATCACGACGACTTCATCGTTTCGGAAGATTGCACACATCAGTATGTGCTCCGTTCCATGCGAGCCAACAAACTGAAGCCCATGCAAGTGGATGATTTTGTCCACACCGTTGAATCCTTCGACATCTACAAGTGCATGATTGTAGGCAACCCAGAGACCATAGAGCAATTGGAACCCCAATTACAGAAGCAGATGGAAAACCAAATCGACGTGTTTCGTTCCGAACCCTTCTACTTGGAGTGTGTCCCTTTAAGCATCGACAAAGGTAGCGCTTTGCGACAACTCTTCTCGTTTCACGCTTCACGCTCCATACTTCACGCTTCACTCCTCATCGCCTTCGGAGACGCCCTCAACGACATCCCCATGCTTCGTGTTGCATCAACCAGCGTTGCCATGTCGAATGCCGTTCCCGAGCTCCAATCCATCGCCACCCACATCACTCTCTCCAACGATGAAGATGGAGTCGCCCATTTCCTATTGGAAATGATAAAAAAAGAAAATGAAATAATGAATAATTTCAGTTGCCAAAATCAGTAAATCGTAAATCTTTAAATTCGCAAGTCCCTTTATGCGCATTCTTTTCATTTGTCTTGGCAACATCTGTCGTTCCTCCGCTGCTGAGGAAATCCTTCGTCAGAAACTCATCGATTCAGGTCTCAGCGAACGCGTAAAAGTCGATTCCGCAGGCCTCATCAATTATCACGAAGGCGAGCTTCCCGACGAGCGCATGCGGCATCATGCCAAGAAGCGTGGTTACATCCTCACACATCGTTCCCGTCCTCTTCGCACAAGTGATTTCTACGATTTCGATCTCATCCTGGGCATGGATGATGCCAACATCAAGCGACTCCTTTCCCGTGCTCCTTCAGAGGCAGAGCGAAGCAAAGTGAAGCGCACCACCGATTTCAATCTGCAACAGCATCCTCGTGAGGTGCCTGACCCCTATTATGGTGGTTCCGAAGGTTTCGAATTAGTGTTAGACCTCCTCGAAGATGCCTGCGACGGTATAATCACTTTCATTCGTAACACCCTTCAAGCCCAAAATAATCATTCCACGGACATTCTTTGAACCATAGATGAAGGAGTTTTCCACAGATTTTTTCTTTGTCTATCCTTAAAATCAATAATTTCTTGAAATCTAATACTACTTTCCATTTCATGTTTTTTCTTTCTTAGGGTTTTGCCCTTTGGGTTCACTTCGTCAGATATGGAGAAGATGATTGGCTCTGATGGAAAGGAAGAGGATAGAAGATATCGGGCATACAAGCAGTGCCAATGTAATAGGATGCACTGATGTATGCCCGATGTATAGAAGTCTCCCTCGCAGGGAGGGAGACTTAAGTAGAGAGATGGAATGGATTAATATTCCATCTTGCTCATGCGAACGTAGGTGTTGTAACGCTTCTGAGCTGCCTTCTTGGCTGCGTTGAAGAGTTCCTGTGCCTCTGCTGGCTTCACCTTCTTGAGCGAGAGGTAACGTACCTCACCTTCGAGGAATGCCTGGAAGTCATCCCACTTAGGCTCCTTGGAGTCGAGCTGGAATGGGTTCTTTCCTTGCTCTTCGAGACGTGGGTCGTAACGCCAGAGGTGCCAGTAACCACATGCTACTGCCTTTGCTTCCTCTGCCTGGCTCTTGCCCATGCCACCCTTTGCCTTCAGACCGTGGTTGATACATGGTGCGTAAGCGATGACGAGTGATGGTCCAGGATATTCCTCTGCCTCACGGAGTGCCTTCAAGCACTGTGCGTTGTCGGCTCCCATTGCAATCTGTGCTACATAGACATAGCCGTAGGTTGCCTGCATCAAACCGAGGTCTTTCTTGGAGATGCGCTTACCACCTGCTGCGAACTGTGCGATAGCACCGATTGGAGTTGCCTTTGAGGACTGTCCACCTGTGTTGGAATATACCTCTGTATCGATAACGAATACGTTTACATCCTCACCTGATGCGAGTACGTGGTCGAGACCGCCGTAACCGATATCGTAAGAAGCA
>CADBXS010000038.1 GCA_902798705.1 uncultured Bacteroidales bacterium | reverse complement strand
GAAAAGCTCTCCGAGAGGGTTGGAAAGAAACGTGCAACGGTTGCCAATTTCTTGCGTCTGCTCAAGCTTCCTGCTCCTGTGCAGGTGGCACTGCAGAATCACGAAATCGACACGGGACACGCTCGTGCTTTGTTGGCACTGGAAGACCCAAAGCAGCAGGTGAAGTTCTTCAATGTCATCAAGGAAAAAGGCTATTCCGTCAGAATGGTGGAACAGCTCATCAAGGAATACAATGAGCATGAAGCCAATGCAGACTTGGCAGCAGGCGGTAAGTTGAAGTCAACTGCTTCCAAACTATCTGAGGAATATGAGAGTATTCGTAGGCAGTTGGCTGAATTCTTAGGCACCAAGGTGAAAATCTCCTGTACCCAGAAGGGTAATGGAAAAATCACATTGGAATATGCCGACGATTCAGAACTCAAGCGTATAATTGCAATGATTTCACATTAAGAAACATTCATACGCCAGTCATCAATTCGAGGTGCATCCAGCCAGACAAGCTGTCTGTTAACAAGAATCAATAGTTCTCCAATAGAGCGAATGAATTTTAAGCGTTTGATATATTTCTGTTTCTTTATCTGGACTTTCGTCTGTCAGGTGTGTGTGGCTCAGACACCTACACCGGCTGACACGCTCGAAAAGCCGATTGATGTGAAGAAAGTGTCGGCGGATACGATTCGCGTGGCTGGATTGGAGACAGATTCCGTCATTCGCATCTATGCAGACTCTCTCGATTCTGTGAACCGTGCCATCATAACGATTCCGAACGATTCACTCTTCCAGGCTGAAAAGATGAACATCGACACTTCGCGTTGGATGCCGGATCCGAAGAAAGCTCTCTGGCTTGCCATCGTCTTTCCAGGTGGTGGACAGATATACAATCGCAAATACTGGAAATTACCTTTATTCTATGGTGGCTTTTTGGGATGCATGTATGCTATCAATTGGAACAACACCATGTACGCCGATTACTCCCAGGCATACATCGACATTATGGATGATGACCCTAACACCAAGAGCTACGAGAATTTCATCCCTGCCTCCTACAACATCCAGAATAATCTGACTCGTTTGCAGGAGTTGTTTAGGAAGAAGAAGGACTATTATCGTCGTTATCGCGACCTCAGCATCTTTATTGTAATAGGTGTGTATGCACTCTCTATCATTGATGCATACGTGGATGCCGAGTTATCGAGCTTCGACATTTCGAAAGACTTGTCGATGAAAGTCCGCCCATCTATTATCAATAACCACAGCACTGCCATGCGTCCAACAGGACTGATGAACAATTCCTATGGCATCCAGTGCTCACTCAATTTCTAATCAGAATCGATATGGATACAAGACTTAAAATACTTTTGTTCTCTTTCGTCTTGACATCGCCTCTTTTTGCGCAGGTCAATGACGAAATCATTGTGGAAGAAGACAGCGGTTACACTGAAGTTTTCGACCTGCCTGAGGGCATGGCTATCAGTGAACAAGAACTGATGAACGACTACACCAATAGGAATAATCTGACAGAAGGAAATACCTCAAGCTACGTGCGAGAGCTTTCTGCCAGCGACCAGGTGATTGTTGACCGTCTTTCGCGCATCCCTACCACTATCGAAATGCCTCTTAATAATATCACTCGTGCATTCATTGACAAGTATAGCAACAATATGCGCAGTTCTGTGGCTGTGATGTTGGGCTCATCCAATTTCTATATGCCTATCTTTGAGGAGGCTCTTGAAAGATACGGATTACCACTCGAATTGAAATATCTCCCTGTGATTGAATCGGCGCTTCGTCCATCTGCCACTTCTCGTGCTGGGGCTGCAGGTCTGTGGCAGTTCATGGTGACAACGGGTAAGCGATTCGGCCTTGAAGTGAACACACTCGTAGATGAGCGTCGAGACCCCATCAAGTCGAGCGAAGCAGCAGCGCACTATCTGAGCGACCTCTACAATCAGTTTGGCGACTGGGGACTTGCCATCGCTGCCTATAATTGTGGTGAAAACAATGTGCAGAAAGCCTTGCTTCGTGCCGGAGGAGAAGATAAGGACTATTGGCAGGTGTATAACTATCTGCCCCGTGAAACTCGTGGCTATGTTCCTGCTTTCATTGCAGCCAACTATATCATGACCTACTATTGCGAACATGGCATCACTCCTTTGCAGGCTTCTCTTCCTGCTGCTTCCGATACCATCGTATTGATGAAGGAATTGACTTTCAACCAGATTGCATCGGCAAGTGGAGTGACGGTGGATGAATTGCGCTCCCTCAATCCGCAATATCGTCGCGACATCGTTCCTATCAATTATGCGGTTCGCATGCCAATGTCAGGCATTGAGTCGTTTGTTCAGAATGAAGACAGTATCTATGCGGGCACGATGGTTTTCAACGAATCTCCAACTCGTAGATTGGTGACAGAAGACATAGAAGATGCCTCCACCCAAGTGGAAGTTCAGAGAAGCAGTTATAGTTCTTCTTATTCTCGCAAGAGCAAGAGTAGTAGTTCAAGACGAAGCGGGAAAAGTAAGAAAAGCAAGAAGGGGAACGAGTCAGTGACTGTAAAGAAAGGAGATACTTTGTCGTCCATCGCCAGACGTAGTGGTTTGACCGTGAACCAGTTGAAGAAAAAGAATGGCATATCGGGCAGCACTATCAAACCTGGACAAAAAATAAAGGTGAAGTAGGAATACATGAAGAATGTAGAAAATTAAAAAGTAAATAATAAAAATGACGCCAATAGCCATTTTTACTTTTTATTTTCAAGTTTAAAGCGCACACAATTATGGATGAGCTCAACAAACAAGACGAATTGGAAGAGAAGATGGTGAACGATGCGTTCAACCATCTGATAGATACGTATTTGGCATCTCCACATCGCAAGAAAGTTGAAATCATCACCAAGGCTTTCAACTTCGCGAAGCATGCTCACAAGGGAGTGCGGCGTTTGTCGGGAGAGCCTTATATCATGCACCCTTTGGCTGTGGCGCAGATTGTGTGTGAAGACATAGGTTTGGGCAGTACCTCCATCTGCTCGGCACTGCTGCACGATGTGGTGGAAGACACAGACTACACGGTGGAGGACATTTCCAATATGTTTGGTGCTAAGATTGCCCAGATTGTTGATGGATTGACCAAGATTTCTGGAGGTATCTTCGGAGACAACGCTTCTGCACAGGCAGAGAACTTCAAGAAGTTGCTGCTCACGATGAGTGAGGACATCCGTGTCATTCTTATCAAGATTGCTGACCGCTTGCACAATATGCGGACACTGGGTTCGCAGCGCAAGAACAAGCAATATAAGATTGCTGGAGAAACACTCTATATCTATGCCCCTTTGGCACATCGATTGGGACTAAACAAAATCAAGTCGGAGCTCGAGAACTTGAGCTTCCGTTTTGAGCATCCCGCAGAATACGAGAACATCGAGATGAAGCTTGCCAAGACCAAGGCAGAGCGTACCAAGGTGTTCGATGCTTTCACGGCTCCTATTCGTGCCCGTCTTGATGCCATGGGCATTAAGTATGAAATAAAGCAGCGCATCAAGACTCCATATTCCATTTGGATGAAGATGCAGAACAAGCATGTGCCGTTTGAGCAAATCTACGACATCTTGGCTGTTCGCATCATTTTTGACCCTTCCGACTTGGCACTCGAAAAGTCGGAGTGCTTCAATATCTATGTAGCTCTGACCAATATCTACGATTCACACCCTGACCGTATTCGCGACTGGGTGACACACCCCAAGGCCAATGGCTATCAGGCACTCCATGTCACGCTCATGTTCCGCGACGAGGTGCACAATGCCAAAGGCGAATGGATAGAGGTACAGATTCGTAGTCGACGGATGGATGACATTGCGGAGAAGGGATTTGCTGCACACTGGAAATACAAGGATGGTGACATCGACTTGAGTGAGGTGGAGAACGAGAAGGAGTTGGACAAATGGCTAACTACAATTAAGGAAATCCTCGACGACCCACAGCCGAACGACATGGATTTCCTCAACACCATCAAGCTCAATCTCTATGCTTCCGAAATCTTCGTCTTCACACCGAAGGGAGAAATCCGAACCCTTCCTGCTGGAAGCACAGCACTCGATTTTGCCTTCACCATCCACACCTTCGTAGGCAGTCATTGCATCGGCGCCAAGGTGAACCACAAATTGGTGCCAATGAGCCATAAGTTGCAAAGTGGCGACCAAGTGGAGATTCTCACATCGAAGAGTCAGCACGTGGATCGTTCCTGGCTCAATATCGCAACGACAGCAAAGGCAACCACCAAGATTATGGCCATGCTCCGACGTGAGGAGCGCGATGCGAGGAAGCGTGGTGAGGAGATGCTCGACGAGTTCTTTACGAAAAACGATATTCCGAAGAACAGCTCGAATATCGACAAGATTTGTCGCTTCCATCAGTGTCAGAAGCCCGAGGTGCTCTACACGGCTATTGGTGCCGGCAACGTGAAGTTGGGCGATGATGATGTTTCCTTGCTTCGCGAGAAGGCCAATTCGGGAGGGTGGAAACGCCTGTTCTCTTTCGGACGTAAGAAAAACCTGCCTCCAGTGGAGGACAAGGCTCTCGTCAACAAGGCTTTCGACCGCAAGAAGGTGCTGAGCTTGGACGAGGACTCCATCCAGCACAAATATGCGCTTTCAGAATGTTGCAAGCCTATCCCTGGCGATGCTGTGATGGGATATATTGACGATAACAACCATGTTGTCATCCACAAGTTACAGTGTCCTGTTGCGCAGCGACTGAAAGCCAATCATGGTAATCGTGTTTTGGCGGCAGAGTGGTCGAAGAAGATGTCCACTATGCTGTTCCCCGTTACTATTTTTATGCGTGCCATCGACCATATTGGTTTACTCAACGAAATCACGCAGGTCATCTCACAGCAGATGAACGTGAATATGCACAGGTTGACAGTTGAGGTGAATGAAGGCATTTTTGAATGTAACATCATGCTCTTTGTTCACAATACCAATGAGGCCGACGAACTGATAAAGAAACTGCAAGACCTGAAATCGCTTGATAGCGTTACCAGGGTATAAATATAGAATGAAAAAAGAAGAGTGAAGATTTTTTTCTTCACTCTTCTTTTTTCATTCTACTCCCCTCTTCCTTTGGAGAGGGGTTGGGGGTGAGGCTCTTTTCATTTTATAGTTCCGTCCTATAGTTCTGTTTGAGTTCATTGCGGAGTGCGTGAGCCTTTCCGTCCGTCACCTTGTCCATCAGAGCCCAGAAGGCGTCGGAATGGTCGTGATGCACCGTGTGGCAGAGTTCGTGGAGAATCACGTAGTCCATAAGATGCGACGGCAAGGTCATGAGATAGACCGACAGGTTGATGCTGTTGGATGCGGAGCACGAGCCCCATCTTGTTTTCGACGTTTGAATCTTCAAGTCCTTATACTTGAATCCATGTTCTTTGGCAAATTGAAGCGTTTTGTTCCACAGAATGACCTTTGCCTGTTTTCTCAACTCCTCGACGATGACCTTTTTCATCCAGTCTTGTATGGATGAAAAGTCGGTGCCGGGAGGACACTCTATTTGGCATTTTCCTGTGGAGCGAGTCACGTAAAAATCCTTGCGACGTCCCTCCACCAGTTCCAAGTTCATGACATCAGTGTCAATCTTGTAGTCGAGGTCGATGAAGTGCTTCTTTCTTTCATCCTTCTGCATCAGTTGGCGGATGCTCTCCCTGTTCCTGTTCACACATTCTTCTATGTCCTTGCTCGTAACACCACGGGGAATGGTGATATGTACTTCGTTTTCCACTACACGCATCACGAAGTGCTTCGCCCTGCCATTCACGGTGAGAATGATTTTCCCAAATTCCTTGTCCTCAATATAATACTTCATTCGTTTTTCCTTTATAGTGCAAATATACCGCTTTCTATCAATTCTGTGCGAAATGAAAAGCTGTTTTTTCCATTATCTTTCCATCATTTTCCTTACCCTCGTTCGTCCATTGCGATAAATGATTCGTTGCAAGTAGATTTGATGTGGTTGCAACGAATGGACACGGATGCCATTGAGGTTGTAGTATTCCACTGATGCAATTTCTCCATCAACCGTCATGTCATCCATCAGGATATCGTCGATGGCAGTGTTGATGGAGTCATGCACGAGGTATGTGCTGGTGCAGATGCTGTTGCTGTTCCCAATGGTCGGACGACTGAACAAGGCCAGTTCCGTGCCTCCGTCGGCATAGCGTCCGTAAGTGTGCCAGCGAGTTTGGAACAAATAGCGGAGTGAATCGCACCATTCTCCATCTGCGCTTGTGATTGACACAAATCCCTCGTCGGCATTCTCCAGCTTGAACGATGTGTGCAACTGGCTCAGTGGTACCTGCTTGTCGCACCACACAATCCTGAAACCATGAGCGGGAATCATCGTGTTCACGACTTCCGAATCGGCACCTATCTGGTATTTCTGTAGATTCTGTGGGTTATCGCTCAGATAAAGTCCTGTCAGGTCAATGTCTTCGTCAGTCACGTTGTACAGCTCAATCCAGTCACTCTTCTTACCATACTCGTTCACGTAGATGTCGTTGGCCGAACTCACCTCGTTAATTCTCACCTTGGCACGATTCGCATCGTCCCCCTTCGGTTCGTACATGGCAATGAGTTCATACATGCCCCTTTTCATCTGTTCGTTCACAAGCATCACCGAATCGGTGGTGAAGATACCGTCTGCCTTGCTCCATCCCTTGAACACATATCCTGCTGGAGCGATGGGAGTGAGTTGGATGGGTGGAAACAATGCCCAGTTAAACTTTCCCGTAGGTATTTCCTGCCCATTCAGCAGGATTTTTGCCTCATCCACATTCGAATGGATGTTTAACGTGTATTCGCCTTCCAGTCCGAATGTGTTCTTGAGTGTTTGCAGTAGTTCTGACTTCCGTGAGGCATTTGCCAAAGTGTTGCACAAACTCTGCATTTTCGTGATGGGGTAGGTGCCTTCCCATTGCAACGCCTCATTCACCAGTCTTGCCATGTCGAGGATGATAGGTCTGCAGCGCTGGGCTTCGAACACACTGCCACCCATCAGACAGTATGCATCGATGAACTGTTTCTTGAAGGGTTCGTACCTTAGCATTTCCTTGAAGATGGTGGAAAGCTTCATCGTTCCCTTGTTGAATATCTGGCTCAGCATGTCGGTGGCTCCGAATCCTCCGTCCAGATCGTGAAACACCAAATGGATTCTTCCATCGTCGCCACGGCAACAGAAGCCCTTCAGGTTCTTGATGCCACCCCTCAACCAATCCTGATTGCCCGAATAGCATTCTGCGGCCATGTAGTTGCAATATTCGTCAACGTCGAGCACGGTGCAAACCTCCTGCCAACTTTCTTCGTCGCGCTTCAGTCCTAGGTTGAGGGCCGCGTCATACCAACGGTTCATTTGCTTAGCATCGCCTGCCTTGATAATAAACTCGTTCTCCCATTGGTCTATCTCGTCGTTGTCGATGCCATAGTTGCTGTAGGCGAACTGCCTGTTGCTCTCCTCTCGTAAGTTGAGCATACCCAGGTAGTGCCCGTTGATGAACACGTGGGTGGGCTGCCATGCTTGGCAGTCCAGATAGACTCCACTCGTGCGCACCGCTTCGTGAATGGCGGCATCCTTCAGGCGCACGTCTTGGTCTTGACCGCCATTGCGCACCAGCAGACTCTTCAGTTTGATGTATGGTTTGCTGTCGAATACGGGGTAGTTATACGAGTTGATGCCCTCGAACACTTTTTCGCATTTCAGCTTGAATGATGTGCGATACTCAAAGAACTCATTGCCCTCGTTGAATCGGGTCCAGCCACCGAAGATGGTGAACCTCACTTCTTGGTTCAGCACCGCCCTGTATTGTCCGTTGGCGTCGGGCACCAAGTATTCCATGTTCACGGGACGCTCCCAGTCCATGTTCTGATTGGCACGTGTTTTCGAATTGTTTGCCACCCTTCCGTTCGTGCCTCGCACATATAGTCCGATGGTGTTGTCGAAGAAATTGTCGGGATGGGAGCAGACACTTACAACGGGCAAGTAATATCCTTGCGAGTCATGAATGAACGACCTTGTCACCACAGGGCTGTGGAGCCATCCTTTGCGAGTCAGTAGGAAGCGGAAGATGGTGGTGCTGTTCACGTGGAACACGCCGTCGTTGCTCACCCTTCCCTTTCCTGGCATAGGCACGGAGCCGTCGGTGGAGTAGAGCAGGGTTGCCCCTTCAGGAATATCGACGGAGAAGTTGAAGGGTTCCTTGAATACCGTTCCACTCACACTCACGACGGGAGCTTCCATTCTTTCCGTCGCTATCTCGCATCCGTTGTTCGTTGATGCAGGTGAGGGGTATGCTGTGTAGCCCCATTCGCTCCCGCCGTCGGTGGTGCGTAGGAAGGAGGAACGCGCGATGGATGCTGGGTAGTTCACTGCGTCCATCAGAACTCCCTGGGCATTCTTCAGTTCCAGCCTACCGCCATCAGCATCCAGTTCTATGTCCACCTGCTTGGCAGCATTGGAGCCGTAGAATCCCGTTCCTGTGTAGTGGTCGAACCACAGCAGAGCATAGTTTCGAGCTGGTACGATGCCATGGTTGTTGTTCAGCGTGAAGGTCTCCACTTCGCCTTCTGAGTCAGTGTGCTTGAGTGTCATTCGCTGTAGGCTTACATCCTCCGAACTGGGGTTGTATAGCTCTATCCATGCCCCATAATTATAGGAATAGTCAATGTATTGGTCGAGGTTTGCTACTTGAATTTCGTTGATAATCAGAGCGTTTTGTCCGCTCATTCCATTCGTCAGGCATAAACACAAAACAGTCAGCAACCATCTCAAGTGTAGATTTACGATGGTTGCTGAATCATACATATGAGTCAACATCTTTGCTTGGAAAAGGCACTGTTCCATAAAGGTATCTTTGCAAAAAAATGCCTGTCTCTATCTATTTAGTCCTCTTAAAGGGTAAAAGACTGCATCAACTTCAAAAAAATTTTTTTTCACTACAAAATTACGTGAAAAATACAAGACAGCAAAACAAATCAGCAAATAAGTTGCACGACCATTGTTGTTGAAGGTTCTGTTGAGTTGTGTCTATCGCTCATGGGAATCTTATTCAGTAATCGTTAACAAATAACTTGGTATAAACGACACGAACCTTCAGAGCTCGACGAAGTCAATAGTCTAAGGAAAGTCCCAACTTATTTTTTCATTATTACTTAACGATTACTATAGTTTAGCCTCCTGAAATCGACACAACACCCACCCAAACATGTCAATGATGACTAAAAAATTTCCTTCGCAGAAGGAAAAATCTATATGGAAAAGTTTTCCGCGTACACGGAAAAGTTCTCCGTTTACACGGAAAGGTTTTCCATTTACACGGAAAAGCCTTCCATCAAGTTTTTTTCCCATCGTTGCTGTTTTCATCTATTCAATCTGTGGTTCTTTAAAAAGAATCATCCCAAGTTGTTTTTTTATCATTACTAAACGCTTGCTTCATCTGATGGTTCTCATTAGGGATTTATAAGATTTTTTCTCCATTTGCTTTCTGTTTTTCACATTTATTTATATCTTTGCAACAAAACTAATACCTAAGTTGTATGAAGATAGCCAAATATCTCGTTGCGATAGCTTGGATGCTGCTGCTCTCTTTGGGTGCGAACGCACAAAACGGAAGGCGCAACTTCGCTCCCCAGGATAATGTTCCGCTGGATTCCATCCAGCTCAGTGACCCCTTCGTGTTTGCTCACGCTAAGTCACAGACATACTATATGACAGGTACGGGAGGAATGGTGTGGAAAAGTAAGGACTTGGCCACTTGGAGCGGTCCTTACCGAGTGATTGAGGTGAATCCCGATTCGTGGATGGGGCCTCATCCCATGGTGTGGGCTGCGGAAATCCATGAGTATAATGGCAAGTATTATTACTTTGCCACTTTCACGAATCGCGACGTGAAGATTGACACGGTGGCAAACAATGTGATTGAGCGTCGTGCCTGTCATGTGCTGGTGAGCGACACTCCCGACGGACCGTATCGTCCGTTTGGCGACGATACATATTTGCCTGCCAATATGCCGACTTTGGATGCCACGCTGTGGATTGACAAGGATGGGAAGCCTTACATGGTGTATTGCCACGAATGGCTTCAGAACCGCAACGGTACGGTGGAGAAGATTGAACTGAAGCCCGACTTCAGCGGAACGGTAGGAGAGCGGAAAATCCTGTTCCGTGCCAGCGATTCGCCTTGGAGTCGAGAGAACACCGACGATGGTTCGGTGCGTCCGAACATGGTAACCGACGGTCCGTTCCTCTTCTTGACGACGAAGGGAAGGTTGGGCATGCTTTGGACGAGTTGGGTGCGTGACATCTACACGCAGGGTGTGGCATACTCTCAAAGCGGTACGCTGGATGGTCCTTGGGTACAGGAGCCAGAACCGATTACGCCTCCGAATTTTGGACATGGCATGATTTTCCGCACGTTCGACGGACGATTGCTGATGTCGGTGCATAGCCATAAGAAGGAAGCACAGGACAGAACGATTCGCCGTCCTTGTTTCTTCACTCTGAGCAATAAGGGTAGCAAACTTAAGCTGGGACAGCAGTTTCACCCATGAAGGAAGCCTCACCCCCGACCCCTCGGCCTCACCCCCAACCCCTCTCCAAGTAGAGGGGAGACCTAACCATCAGAAGGGCGAGGGGAGTAGAATGAAAAGGTTTCGACTTTTCCGAATAAATTCCGTTTTTTCCGTTGTTAAAACTCAAAAACTCAAAAACATAAAAAAACTTACTATATGAAAAGAACGACTATTTTATCGTTGGCATTGCTGATGTCAGTGTCTGTGATGGCACAGAAAACATCGAGTATCTCACTGAATCCTTCTGAAGCTAAGGACAAAATCAACAAGGAAATCTATGGACAGTTTGCAGAGCACCTCGGCACTTGCATCTATGGTGGACTGTGGGTAGGTCCTGAGTCTTCGATACCGAACACGAATGGTTATCGAAACGATGTGCTCCAGGCACTGAAGGACATCAAGGTGCCTGTGATGCGCTGGCCTGGCGGTTGCTTTGCCGATGAGTACCACTGGATGGATGGTATCGGTCCGAAGGAGAATCGTCCTCGCATGGTGAACAACAACTGGGGTGGTACGGTGGAAGACAATTCCTTCGGTACACACGAGTTTTTGAACCTTTGCGAAATGCTCGGTTGCGAGCCATACGTCAGCATGAACATGGGTAGTGGTAGTGTGGAAGAGACGGCAAAGTGGGTGGAGTATATGACTGCCAAGGATGGTCCTATGGCCAAGCTGCGCAAGCAGAACGGACGAGAGGAACCTTGGAAGGTGAAGTACATAGGTGTAGGTAATGAAAGTTGGGGTTGCGGTGGCAACATGCGCATTGAATACTATTCCGACCTTTATCGCCGTTACAGCACTTATTGCCGTGAGTACAATGGCAACAAGCTCTATAAGATTGCCAGCGGTGCCAGCGACTATGACTATGAATGGACGGAAGTGGCCATGAAGCAAATCGGTAATCGTATGAACGGTTTGTCGCTTCACTACTACACTTGCTATACATGGAATGGTTCGAAGGGTAGTGCCACCCAGTTCAACAAGGACCAATACTACTGGACGATTGCCAAGTGTGGAGTGGGCATAGAGGAAGTGATTAAGAAGCACATCGACATTATGGACAAGTACGATCCTCGCAACCGTGTGAAATTGCTTGTTGACGAGTGGGGTACCTGGTGGGATGAAGAGCCAGGCAGTGTGCGTGGACACCTCTATCAGCAGAACACGATGCGTGATGCCATGGTGGCAGCGGTTTCGCTCAACACCTTCCATCAATACACCAAACGTATTGGCATGACTAATATCGCTCAGATTGCCAATGTGCTTCAGAGTATGGTGCTGACGAAGGGAGACAAGATGGTGCTCACGCCTACCTATTATGTATTTAAGATGTATACCAACAATATGGAAGCGTTGAACATTCCTCTGAAAGTGGTTTCCGACAAGTTCATTGCAGAGAATGAGCAGAAGGGTTCGCCAGAGCGTGTGGCTCCATATATCAGTGCATCGGCATCGAAGGCAAGTGATGGTACGGTGAATATCAACTTGGCGAATGCAGATTTGGACAATTCGAACAAAGTGACCATCGACCTCGCTTCCATCAAGGGACAGATTAAGAAGGCTACGATTCTAACTTCGAAGGACATGAAGGACCACAACACCTTTGAAAAACCTAATGTGGTGGTTCCAACCGACTTCAAAGATGCCCAAATCAAGAACGGTAAACTTATTGTCACTCTTCCGAAGATGTCTATCGTGACAATTCAGATTAAATGATGAAAGCCTCACCCCCAACCCTGGCCTCACCCCCAACCCCTCTCCAGGGGGAGAGGGGAGTGAAATGAATAATAAAAAAGGAGAATGGCAAACGCCATTCTCCTTTTTAAGCTTATAGAGTGAATTCTTCATTTTCACTCTTCGTTCTTCTTTTAGTTGGCTGCTTCGAATTCTTTCAGAAAGCGGACATCGTTTTCGGAGAACATACGGAGGTCTTTCACCTGATACTTCAGGTTGGTGATGCGCTCCACACCCATACCGAAGGCATAGCCCTTGTACTTCTTGCTGTCGATGCCGTTCAGCTCCAATACGTTAGGATCAACCATACCGCAACCGAGGATTTCTACCCATCCTGTGTGCTTGCAGAAACTGCAACCCTTACCGCCACAGATGTTGCAGGAAATATCCATTTCTGCAGATGGCTCTGTGAATGGGAAATAGGATGGACGCAGACGAATCTTGGTGTCTTCACCAAACATTTCCTTGGCAAAGAGTAAGAGCACTTGCTTGAGGTCGGTGAAGCTCACGTCTTTATCTACATAGAGTCCTTCCACCTGATGGAAGAAGCAGTGAGCACGAGCGGATATGGCTTCGTTGCGATACACGCGTCCTGGACAGATAACACGGATAGGTGGCTGCTGGCGCTCCATCACACGTGCCTGTACGGAAGATGTGTGGGTACGAAGGATGATGTCGGGGTGGCTCTCAACGAAGAAGGTGTCTTGCATGTCGCGTGCAGGATGGTCTTCTGCGAAGTTCATCGACGAGAACACGTGCCAGTCGTCTTCCACCTCTGGTCCCTCAGCGAGTGAGAAGCCGAGACGGGCGAAAATGTCGATGATTTCGTTCTTGACGAGCGTGAGCGGATGGCGGGTGCCAAGTCCGATAGGGTAAGCCGTTCGGGTGATATCGATGCTTTCATCCACCGTGTCGGTGCTTGCCAATGCTTCTCGCAGTGCATTGATACGTTCTTGAGCCTTGTTCTTGAGTTCGTTGATTTTGATACCCACTTCCTTCTTCTGTTCAGCAGGTACGTTACGGAAATCTGCCATGAGGGCAGTCACCTTTCCTTTCTTGCTGAGATACTTGATGCGGAGGGCTTCCACTTCTGTGGCAGTCTTTGCCTGAAATGCATCTACTTCCTGCATCAATTCCTTGATTTTATCTAACATCTATTTGTTGAATTTTGTTGTTGACTAACATCATTTTTCTCTCATTTTGAGAAAATCCTTGCAAAGATAAGCAATTTACTCCAAACTTTTAACCTTAACTCAAAAAGAAACACTAAATTTGCACGAAAATGTAAAAAATGGTTGCGTCATGAATGGGTTTAGAGCAGTTCCGTTTGTTTCGCCTCTTTTTTGTGTTTATAATGATTAGCAATTCGCTTGTTTGAATGAAACAGCTGTTCACCATATCAATTCTCGGTCTGCTGTTCTGCTCTTGTTGGCATAGTTCCGACTCGGCAGACGAGGGAAAGGAAGATGCTGTCGGAGACTCTGTGTTGGCAGAAAGGGACTCTTTGATTCTGTTTGAGGAAGAAGAGGTTCCGATGTCTGCTGATGAGTTGTTCGATGACTTCTTCTTTAGCTTTACTACGGATCAGCGTTTTCAAATGCAGCGAGTTGCATTCCCTCTGAAGTGCAAGGAAGGTACTGACGAATTGGTGATTTCGCGTGAGGAATGGAAAGAATTCAATCGTTTCACCACGCAGGATTTCTATTCAGTCATCTATGAACGCGAAAGCGATATGGAAATCCAAAAGGACACGGCTGTCAATGAAGTAAGCGTTGACTGGATTTACCTCAATGAAGACTATGTGGAGCGATACAACTTTGTGCGTTCCAACAATGGGCAATGGCAACTCATCAATTTTGAGAAAGAAGAAACGAATGCCACGCCATACGCAAGCTTTGCCAATTTCTATGCAAAGTTTGCTTCCGATTCCATTTTTCAGCGCGAGTCCATCCATTTTCCTCTCCATGTTGTTGCTGAAGCACAGGGCGATGTGGATGAAGGAGGAGAAGCCCATCTCTCTCCTGAAGAATGGTTCGAATTTCGCCAAGAAATGCCAATGCCAGAGGGGGTGATGACAAACATCAACTACGGTCAGCCTTCCATTTCGCAGAACCGCAAGATTCTTCTCGTTGAGGGAATGAGCAACGGACTCTACGTGAAATACAAGTTCGACCGAACCAATGGACAATGGCAACTCTATGAAATTGAAAATTAGCGAAAATTATCCTATCTACAACACTTTTCATATTGAAGCACACGCTGCACGCTATGCAAAATATGCTTCAGTAGAGGAATTGCAGTCGCTTGTTCCTGAACTACAGCGTCAGCCTGTTCTCCATGTGGGAGGAGGCAGCAACTTGCTATTCCTTCACGACTACGATGGCCTTGTGCTACATAGTGCCATCCGTGGCATTGATGTGGTGGAGGAAGACGATGCCTCCGTCGTCGTTGTTGTCGGTGCAGGCATCGTCTGGGACGACTTTGTGGCTTACTCCATCGAACAGGGATGGAGTGGGGCAGAAAACCTCTCCTTGATTCCTGGCGAAGTGGGTGCTTCGGCTGTTCAGAACATTGGAGCATACGGTGCTGAGGCCAAGGACATTATCGTGAAGGTGGAAGCCGTGGAACTTGCCACAGGACAAGTGCGTGAATTCGACAATGCGGAATGCCATTATGACTATCGTCAAAGCATCTTCAAGCAGGAACTTCGAGGCAAATATGCCGTCACCCATGTCTATTATCGTCTGTTCAAGCATTTCGAGCCATGCGTTTCCTATGGAAATATCCAGTCGATATTACCACAAGGAGAACCCCTCACTCCACAATTAGTGCGTGATACTGTCATCCAGCTTCGCCAAAGCAAGTTGCCTGACCCAGACGTACAGGGAAATGCTGGTAGTTTCTTCATGAATCCGGTTGTCAGTCAGGAGCAGTTTGAGTCTATACAAAAGGACTATCCAAACATGCCGTTCTACGTTGTTCCTCACGGCGTGAAAATTCCTGCTGGATGGCTTATCGAACAATGTGGCTGGAAGGGACGTGCGTTAGGAAAGGCTGCAGTCCACGACCGTCAGGCATTGGTTTTGGTGAATCTCGGTGGAGCCACAGGGCAAGACATTCTCCTTCTGAGCGATACCGTACGCCAGGCCGTGAAAGACAAATTCAATTTAAGCATCCATCCAGAGGTAAACATTATATCATGAAAGTTACAGTTTTAGGCACAGGCACATCTACGGGCGTTCCACAGTTGGGATGCCGTTGCATGGTATGCACCAGCAGCGACCCTCGCGACCGCCGCTATCGCTGTTCTTCTCTGATAGAAGTACCCGACGATACAGCAAGAGATGGAGTACGTCGCATTCTCATGGATTGCAGCCCCGATTTTCGGGAACAGATGCTTCGCATCAATTTCCAGAAGCTGGATGCTATCTTCATCACACACGAACACTACGACCATGTGGGTGGACTCGATGACTTGCGCCCTTTCTCTGTGTTTGGTGACATCGTGGTTTATGCAGAACCGTTTTGTGCCAACCATCTGCGTGAGCGCATTCCCTATTGCTTCACTCCGAAGGAACGCCGCTATCCCGGTGTGCCTGCTATCGACCTTGAGGACATTCTTCCTCACGAAGTGGTACGAGTGGGAAAGGTGGAGGTAATGCCTCTGCGAGTGATGCATGGAAAGCTCCCCATCCTCGGTTTCAGAATAGGCTCGTTTGCCTATATCACAGATATGAAAACCATCGACGATGCCGAGCTGTCCTATCTGAAAGGGGTGAAGACGCTTATCCTGAATGCACTGCGCCATGAAAGTCATCCCTCCCACCAAACCATAGAGGAGGCAATAGCCTTTTCTAAGCGTATTGGTACCCCCGAGACTTATTTCATTCACATGTCACATCACATCCGTCCTCATGCCATCGAGGATGCAGCATTGCCGCCTCACTTCCATCTCGCATACGATGGACAAATTATTGAAATATAGAATGATGAATTTAGACATTTCTTCACTCTTTACACTACATTAAAATAAAATATGACTAAGCAAATACTACTTTCTCCTTTTTTCATTCTCCTTTTTCTCTTGTTTTCCCAAGTGGCAAATGCACAACGATTGGTGTTTGAGAAACCTACAGTGAATGTGGGTTCCACATTGTGGCACCAACCTGTCACGGCCAAGTTCCATTATAAAAGTAGAGAGCGTGAGCTGCTCCGCATTGTTGCTGTAGATGCTGGTTGTGGTTGCCTAAAGGCAGAATGGAGTCATAGCGATATTAAGCGTAGCGACGAAGGAGATATTTCCATCACATACGATGCAAATCTGCTCGGACGCTTCGACCGCTATGTGAATGTTTATGTCGTTCCAGCCAACCATCCTGCTGTTCATTCTGCTTCAGCACTTTCATTAGAAGACATCAAGCCTTTGCGAGTGAGACTGAAAGGTGTGGTTACCACAGGTGCTTCCACCATCGAGGACCTCTTTCCTATTATGGTGGATGACATCGGTCTTTCGACCAACGATGTTGTCTTTCCAGATGTTGTCAAGGGCGATTCCTGCATTGCGCGTATCGAAATCTATAACGGCACGAAGGAAGTCTATACCCCTCAAATCATGCACCTTCCTTCCTACATCTCTGCCAAATGCCATCCTCAGATGCTGGCACGAGGAAGACGAGGATATATCGACCTGACGCTACATACCGACCAATTGGATGACATGGGACTGACGCAGACATCCGTCTATCTCGCTCGTTTCAGTGGTGACAAGGTGAGTTCCGAGAATGAGATTTCGCTCTCAGCCATTCTACTTCCCGACACTACGACAACTTTCTTGTCGCGCTTCACTACCACGACAGCACGTCCAAGTATGAAACTTTCCACCAATAAGCTTGACTTGGGTGAATTGGGAAATAAGAAAAAGTTGAAAGGTTCTATTTTTATCAGCAACAAGGGAAAGAAACTCCTTCAGCTCAGTGCCATACAGGTGTTCAATAATGCACTCGAAGTATCTTTCCCAAAGCGAGAAGTAGCTCCAGGCGAAACCATCGAAATGAAGGTGACACTCATTGCCAAGTATCTCCCTCTCTCTAAGGCAAAGCCTCGTGTTCTTATCATTTCCGACGACCCAGAGCACCTCAAGGAAACGATTGACATCGAGTTCCAATAATTTGCACTTCAGTTCTTCTGAAGAAAACCCTTTTCAAAGATGCTTGGATACTTGAACTTACATTCTTTGATAGGGTATTTCACCATGATATATTCACTGTCAATATGGGTGACAAAGCCTTCACTAAATGTTTTGTGAAAGTCTTTGTCACCCTCTTTCATGTTCATCCATTCAGGGTCACATAGAAAATATCACATCAATACTAATGTTTCAACAATTTTATAGAACGATTAGTCCAATTGGATGGGATGTATAACCATCCTCTTTACTTTTCCCTCTTTTCAAAAAAGATCAAAGACCTGTCCCCTTGATCTTTAACTGTAGTTTCCTAACCTGTGGTGAGTGTTTTTGATGATTTATCTTAACAGATTGGTTCTTCACAATTTGTAAGCCTACCGTAACACATTATTAATCACTCTCTTTTCATTCTCGAAGCATCAAAGACGTAAATGCCATTAATTGCTGCCACGATGACTTGGTCGGAGGTTGGCAAGTGATAAATATTACAAGGGGTGTTATACCAGATGTGATTGCAGAAAAATATGGCATCGTTTCTGTCCATGTCAATTAACAAAAAACATCGGTTTAATGCGCACACCTGATAAATCCATGAACGTTGACTACTCGAATAGTCCCATGCAGCCTTCGAATTGCGTGCTTCGGCAGGGAACACCTTCGAATAAGTGTCAGTATCGAGATTGATAACACACTCACTACTAGTAGTTTGTAAAGTCTAAAAGTTTATTAAAGGATACAAGTGTTTTAGCTTAATTCTTGCTTCCTCATTTGTAAACTGCCAGTCAACCCCCTTCTGTTTGTTGTTTCTGTCAGTATGCCATTTCTCCAGTTCCTCATTTAGGTCATCCAGTTTGTCAATCCTTCTTTTCCCGAGACATTGTTTTGACAGCGCGGACAACTCTATCTCTGCAATATTGAGCCAGCTGCCATGCTTTGGT
>CADBXS010000037.1 GCA_902798705.1 uncultured Bacteroidales bacterium | reverse complement strand
TGCACCTGTGTGTGCTCGCCCTTGAGACCTCCTCGGATAAGGGCATTGTCTTTCCATCTTATACCTACTTCATTTACACCGACCGTTCCGAATAGCTATTGGGCTTTGGTTTGTTTGGCAACCTTACCCACGGCCATATGCCTTTATATGAAGTTCCTGTTCGTTAGGCCAGATGTTTGCCGCCGCCTTCTTTCAGATTCCAACTCACGTGGGACACCCTTGGCTTTGGCTGTGTGATTCCCGCTATTAGGGCTCACTCGGGACTTACACCCATTAGACAATGCTCATGCCGAGCATACCAAAAATAAAAGCACTGCCTTACGGCAGCGCTTCGTAATACTTATCAAACCAAAGCGAATGGTATTCTTTAAGGATACCTATCACCTCTCCCGCCATCTCCTGATGGCCAAGCTGTTTCCAGGTGGAATCGACACGAGAGGCAAGCAGAAGCGCCTCGTATTCGGAGACCACATCGCAGAGGTGGAACAGATTGGTGTTGATGGGTATAGGAACCCATTTGTAGTCGCGATAGATGATTTCGCTAATCGTCGTTCCACAGATGTCGATAGCTCGATATGGGTAGCCAGCCTTCTGGCAAATGTCGCCCAGCTGCAGAGCGCGGTGTGCCATCTTCCGCGTGCCGTGGGCTTGGTTAATGAACTCTTTTCCTTCTTTCTCCACTTGATTGAGTGTTCGGGCGTCCATCCGAACGATGCCTTCCTGCGGTGTGCAAGAGCAGCAAAGGCGGTACATTTTTTCTTTCATAAACCTAAAAATCAATAAATTAAAGAACGATATTGACTCAAGGGACGCGCACAAAAAAAGATACAACAATCCCCTCGAGTGTCTTTAGAACTTTTTTCTAAGCGGATTGTTGTATCAAAATTCTGTTGCAAAGATACGGTTTTCAAATAAAATCTAACACAAGGAATGAGATTTTTTTCGTTTTTCCCCGAAATTTTATGAAATGAGCATTCTTCGGCATGTTTTTCGACCGGCAAGACTTCCTCTTTATCAAAAAAATATATACTTTTGCAGGTGAGATGACGAAAAGGACAATGTTTCCCAAACCTACCTCTCAATCTAAAGACTGCAAACCGATGAAGAAAGTGATGCTTATCCTGCTACTGGCGATGCTGAGCGTCAGCGCATGGGGACAGAAATTCGTACTCAGCGGATGGGTTGCCAACGAAAGGAATGGCGACAAGATTCCGCAAGCCATCGTGTCGGTGCCACAAACGAACGTGACAGTGGTGACGAACGACGATGGGTTCTTCACGCTGAAATTGGATGAAGCACCACAGACGGTCGTTGTCTCGCATCTGAGCTATGAATCGAAAGAGGTGAGTGTGCCCGACTCTACAGCCAGCCATCTCAACATCAAGCTGAAGCCGACTTTCATTCCGCTGCACGAGGTGGTGGTTTGGACGGAAGACCCAGAGGCACTTGTAAGTCTCGCCATGGACAAGATTCCGAGCAATTACAGCAAGGTTCCAATGCTCTACAATTGCTTCTACCGCGAAACGGCGATGAAACGACAGCATTTCATCTATGTGGCAGAGGGGGTTGTAGATATGTATAAGACGGATTACCGAAAGGGTATCGGGCGTGACCGAGTGGCTATCAGGAAAGGGCGACGATTACTGAGTCCGAAACGCAGTGATACACTGAGCATCCGTGCAACCTGTGGAATTAGACATCGTGAAAAACAGGAATTTCCTGCTCAACAAAACGGAACTGGCCAACTACCGATTGAAGATGGAAGCATCGGAAATGATTGACAATCGGCTGCAATATGTGGTCAGCATCTCACCCAACAATGAACTGCCTTACGCGCTCTATTATGGAAAACTCTATATCGACCGCGAGACGTTATCTTTCACTCGGGTGGAGCTTTCGCTTGACATGAAGGACAAGGAAAAGGCGACGAACCTGATGCTGATTTCCAAGCCGAAGGGTGTGAGATTCAAGCCAAAGGAACTGTCTTGCCTGGTGGAATACCGTTACGAGAATGGTGTGACACACATTTCGTATATTCGTAATACATTCCTATTCAACGGCGACTGGAAACGAAAACTTTTCAGCACGTCATACGCTGCATTCTGCGAAATGGTGGTGACGGACAAACAAAGCGAAAACGTGCAACCCATTGCGGGAAGAAACTCGTTCGACTCGCACGACTCGTTCTATGACAAGGTCGATTTTTTCCTCGACCCAACTTTCTGGGAGGACTACAACATCATCGAACCAACCGAAACTCTCAACAACGCCATCGACAAGTTGCTGAAGAAACACCAAAGGAAATGAAAGAGTGAAGAATATATGCAGATTGGCACAGATGGATAAATCATCTGTGCCAATCTGCGTAATAATTATTATACGAAGCTGGCTATTTGCTGCGAACAGGGCGAATAGAGAATCTTAAACAACGGTCGCTACTACTACCCCAGCGTATGTTGTCAACAAAACCAACATAGTGAGCCAAGTTAGGATTGCTACTATAAAGAGTCGATGACCAATAATAGCCGTACGCACCTACATCTTCACTGTCATTCCCTTGGAAACCAGCAGCAGGAAGGAAGATTGTATTGCCGTTAGGACCTGTCACCAAACGACCAAATACGTCGTTTTGGGTGGTCCATGTCCAAGTGCAGTTAAGACGCAATTCTGTCATTTGGTCTTTGGTAGGCATACACCACTTATTTCCCCAATTGACAAAAGCTGCATCATCCCAATTCTCAAGTTTTGTCTTGGTGTCCGTATAGCCATTATAACCATTTTCGGCATTGTTGCAATACTTGGTTAAGGAATCTTTAGAGCCTTTAGCATATTTGTAAGCGCTCCAATCGATAGTTTCCATACCATCATTTCGACTTTCCGTTTCGCCCCAAGCAAAATAGTCACCAAAATCCTCTGGACTGCTTGCACCAATGTTTGTTGTTGCCCACAATGTGCCACTCGATAGACCGAGGTCAACATACTCATGTTCATCAGAATGGTCAACCCACACCCTTATTTCACAAGAAGCCATGACACCACTACCATCGTTTGCGCTACAAGTAATGGTAACGAGACCTTCTGCAACAGCAGTGACCAAACCGTTCATAATTGTGGCAACATTTTCATCCGAGCTACTCCATGTAACAGATGAATCGTCAGCATTCGAAGGAAGAACAGTTGCAGTCAAGTGGGTCGTACCATCGGGAGAAAGGACAACGAATGAATCACTGAGGGAGATGCTTGTCACTTTATAAACAGGGATTGTCTTGCCGTAAACACTGATTGTTGACGATCCTAGTTCAGAAATATAGAGATTGTCGTCTGTTGCCTTGAGGATATGGAGTACTGCAAAAGGGACGTCAGATGGATTGTAGAAAACCACCTTACCTTGATATGGCATAAACTCATACCTTTCGGCACCTTCGTAGTCCGTAGTACCGTCTTCATTAAAAGTTAGCTTGTCGGTCTTTGACTTGTACCAAGTGCCAATAACCTTGCTATTGTCCACCTGATAAGGATCAATAATATCAGAAGTATAGATATAGGTCACAGGCTGACTACCAAGGACAACGTTAACAGATGACACCACATCGCTAATATCCACTACCCCATCATCATTCATGTCTCCCTTTACGATTTGAGCATTGCATGTTACTACTATCATCAGTAACATAAGAGGTAATAATAATCGTTTCATCTTCATATTGATTTGTTGTTGGATTTTGCAAATATAAAGAAAAAACGTGATAATCATGTAAAAAACAAAAAAATGTTCTTTGAAAAATATAATTGAACTACGATTTGTACGAAAAAAGCATCAGCTGGTGGAGCTGATGCTTTTTTTTGAAGATATATCAAAAAGAGAATTAGTCTTTGTTGAAACGTGAGAAGTTGGTGTTGAATGCAGAGAAGGCAGATGTTGGGTCGAACTGAGGATGACGGATTTCATCTGCTTCTTCACGACTACCAACGATGATGCGTTCGAACTGACGCAGACCTGTACCAGCAGGGATGAGGTGACCGCAAATCACATTCTCCTTCATACCTTCGAGTGGGTCACTCTTACCACGGATAGCTGCCTCGTTGAGTACCTTTGTGGTCTCCTGGAAGGATGCAGCCGACATGAAGCTGGTAGCACCGAGAGCAGCACGTGTGATACCCTGGAGAATCTGGGTGCTGGTGGCAGCTACGGCATCACGCGTCTGAACCAACTTGAGGTCGCGACGCTTGAGGAGTGAGTTCTCATCGCGGAGCTTGCGAGCAGTGACAATCTGTCCCTTCTCCATTACTTCGCTATCGCCAGCATCGGTGACAATTTTCTTGCCCCAGATGCGGTCGTTCTCTTCAGCAAATTCAAGCTTATCGACAATACCGCCTTCGAGGAAGCGTGTGTCGCCTGGATCAACAATCTGTACCTTGCGCATCATCTGACGAACGATGATTTCGAAGTGCTTATCGTTGATTGCCACACCCTGCATACGATACACATCCTGCACCTGATTAACGATGTATTCCTGCACAGCCGTAGGACCCTTGATGGCAAGGATGTCAGCAGGAGTGATGGCACCGTCGGAAAGCGGAGTACCAGCACGAACGTAGTCGTTCTCCTGTACCAGAATCTGCTTGGAGAGTGGTACGAGGTACATACGCTTGTCACCAACCTTGCTGGTGAGGATGATTTCACGATTACCACGCTTGATCCTACCCATGGTGATTTCGCCATCGATTTCAGCAACGACTGCTGGGTTGGATGGGTTACGAGCCTCGAAGAGCTCCTGAACACGTGGAAGACCACCGGTGATATCGCCTGCCTTTGCAGTAGAACGAGGAATCTTAACGAGTACTTCACCAGCCTTCACGTTCTTACCGTCCTCAATGTTGATGCGGCCACCGATTGGGAAGTTGTAAGTGCGGAGCACCTCACCATCACTACCAACGATGCGACAAGCTGGAACCACGTTTCTGTCTTTCGACTCAACGATGATGTACTCCTTCATACCTGTGGTATCGTCTTGTTCTACACGGTAAGTGACACCTTCGACAACATCCTCAAATTCTGCCTTACCAGCAAATTCGCTGACAATCACCGCATTGAATGGATCCCATGTAGCGATGACGGTATCTTTCTCAACCACTTCGTCCTGATAGTGATAGAGTGTAGCACCATAAGGAACTGGAATTGTGGAAAGTGCGATGCCTGTGTGGATATCGACGAAACGAAGTTCTGCCAATCGACCTACAACAATCTTCACATCCTGTCCTTCTTCGTTCTTCGTATCGATGGTGCGAAGTTCGTCAAAATCGAGACGAGTCTTGTTGCGGGCTGTGATTTGTGCGTTAGCAGCAGCGTTACCTGCCACACCACCGGCGTGGAATGTACGGAGTGTCAGCTGAGTACCTGGCTCACCAATGGCCTGCGCTGCGATGACACCGACAGCTTCACCCTTCTGAACCATCTTGGCTGTAGCGAGGTTGCGTCCATAGCACTTTTGGCAAACACCATGCTTGCTTTCGCAAGTGAGCACTGAACGGATTTCAACGGTTTCGATACCTGCTGCTTCGATTTCGGCAGCAATACGCTCGTTGATTTCCTCACCACTGGCAACGATGAGTTCCTGAGTTTCAGGGTGTGTAATATCGTGAACTGAAACACGTCCGAGGATACGCTCAGCAAGGGAAGCCACCACGCGGTCGCCATCCTTGAGAGCAGAACAGAAGAGTCCACGAAGCGTACCACAATCTTCTTCTGTGATAATCACATCGTGGCTCACGTCAACAAGACGACGAGTCAGATAACCTGCGTCGGCAGTCTTGAGGGCTGTATCGGCAAGACCCTTACGAGCACCGTGAGTGGAGATGAAGTATTCGAGCACTGACATACCTTCCTTGAAGTTGGAAAGGATTGGGTTCTCGATGATGTTGGCATCGGAAGCACCAGCCTTCTGAGGCTTAGCCATCAGACCACGCATACCTGCGAGCTGAGCAATCTGGTCGGCAGAACCACGGGCTCCAGAGTCGAGCATCATGAAGACTGCATTGAAGCCCTGGTCGGCTTCGGTCATTTCCTTCATGAGTGTCTTCTTGAGGGACTCATTGGCCTTGGTCCATGTATCAATTACCTGCTGATAGCGGTCCTTATCGGTAATCATACCCATTCCGTATGCCATCTGAATCTGCTCGACATGGTTGTTACCTTCTTCCACAATCTGCTTCTTAGCTTCAGGGATGATGATATCATCGAGCACGAAGGAAAGTCCACCTTCGTAAGCGCGGCGATAACCGAGGTCCTTGATACCATCGAGGAATTCGCAAGCGCGTGCCATACCAACGGTCTTGATAACCTTGGTGATGACTTTCTTAAGGGCTTTTTTACCGATGACATCGTTGACGAAACCAACTTCGTCAGGAACAATATCGTTGATGATGATACGTCCAACTGTCGTTTCAACGATGTGCTTGATGTAGTTATTATTCTCATCCACATCGAGAACGAGACACTTGATTGGAGCATGCACATCGACACGACCCTCGTTGTAAGCAATGATGGCCTCTTCAGGTCCGTAGAATGTGAGTCCTGCACCCTTGGCTCCTGGACGCATCTTAGAGATGTAGTAGAGACCAAGCACCATATCCTGAGAAGGAACGGTGACAGGTTCACCACTGGCAGGAGAAAGGATGTTGTGGCTCTGAAGCATCAGGAGCTGAGCCTCAAGAATTGCCTCGTTAGAAAGAGGAAGGTGAACAGCCATCTGGTCACCATCGAAGTCGGCATTGAACGCCGTACATGCGAGTGGGTGGAGCTGAATTGCCTTACCTTCAATCATCTTTGGCTGGAAAGCCTGAATACCGAGACGGTGAAGTGTAGGTGCACGGTTAAGAAGCACTGGATGACCTTTCATCACGTTTTCGAGGATGTCCCAAACAACGTCGTCGCGACGGTCAACAATCTTCTTTGCCGATTTTACGGTCTTGACAATACCGCGCTCGATGAGCTTGCGGATGATGAATGGCTTATAGAGTTCGGCTGCCATGAGCTTAGGAAGACCGCACTCACCCATCTTCAATTCAGGACCAACGACAATAACGGAACGTGCGGAATAGTCAACACGCTTACCGAGCAGGTTCTGGCGGAAGCGTCCCTGCTTGCCCTTGAGGGAGTCGGAAAGAGACTTGAGTGGACGGTTGGAATCGGACTTCACAGCCGAAGCCTTACGAGAGTTGTCGAAGAGGCTATCTACTGCTTCCTGGAGCATACGCTTCTCGTTACGGAGAATGACTTCAGGAGCCTTGATTTCGATGAGTCGCTTCAGACGGTTGTTACGAATGATGACACGACGATAGAGGTCGTTGAGGTCGGAAGTAGCGAAACGGCCACCATCGAGCGGAACAAGTGGACGAAGGTCAGGAGGAGTAACAGGAATGTTGTGCATAATCATCCACTCAGGCTTGTTCTTGCCACGAGATGAACGGAATGCTTCAACCACCTGCAAACGCTTGAGTGCCTCCTGCTTGCGCTGCTGCGAACCTTCCTCACCAGCCTGAGCACGGAGCTGGTTAGCAAGGTGGTCGAGGTCGATGCGCTTGAGCATGTACTCGATAGCTTCAGCACCCATCATAGCGATGAACTTCTGAGGGTCGTCGTCAGGAAGCTGCTGGTTTTCTTCTGGAAGGTTGTCAACAATATCCCAATACTCTTCTTCAGAGAGAAGTTCATAGTTGACAATGTTCTTTTCATCGTTTTCAGCAGCGCCAGCCTGAATGATGATGTAGCGTTCGTAGTAGATAACGGCATCCAGCTTCTTGGTTGGCAAACCGAGGAGGTAGCCAATCTTGTTAGGAAGCGAACGGAAATACCAGATGTGTGCAACAGGCACAACCAGTGCGATGTGACCTGTGCGCTCACGACGTACTTTCTTCTCGGTAACTTCCACACCGCATCGGTCGCAGACGATGCCTTTGTAGCGAATACGCTTGTACTTACCACAATGGCACTCATAGTCCTTGGTTGGACCGAAAATGCGCTCGCAGAAAAGTCCGTCGCGCTCAGGCTTATAGGTGCGGTAGTTGATGGTCTCTGGCTTGAGTACCTCACCGAAGGAATTCTCAAGGATTTCCTCAGGGGATGCGAGACCAATGGTTATCTTGGTGAAATTAGTCTTTGTCTTTGATTCTTTCTTAAAAGCCATCTTGTTTCAAGAATTAAAAAGTAACAATTAAAAATGAAATATTGAGATTCATTTCTTTAATTATCACCTTCGTTTTTAAATTTTGATTTAGTCAAGGGTGATGCTCAATCCGAGTCCGCGAAGCTCATGGAGGAGAACGTTGAGCGACTCAGGGATGCCAGGAGTTGGCATCGGATCGCCTTTCACGATTGCCTCGTAAGCCTTCGAACGACCAGTGACGTCGTCGGACTTTATGGTGAGAATCTCCTGGAGAACGTGAGATGCACCGAATGCCTCGAGTGCCCAGACTTCCATTTCTCCGAAACGCTGACCACCGAATTGTGCTTTACCTCCGAGAGGCTGCTGAGTGATGAGCGAGTAAGGACCAATGGAACGAGCGTGCATCTTGTCTTCGACCATGTGACCGAGTTTCAACATGTAGGTAACACCTACTGTGGCTGGCTGGTCGAAGCGAAGGCCTGTTTCACCATTGTAGAGATAAGTACGTCCGTAGCGAGGGAGCTTAGCCTTGTCGGTCCATTCGCAGAGGTCGTCGAGGTGAGCACCATCGAAGATTGGAGTAGCGAACTTCACACCGAGTTTAGCACCAGCTGAGCCAAGGACGGCTTCGAAAATCTGACCGATATTCATACGAGATGGCACACCCAGTGGGTTGAGCACGATATCCACAGGAGTACCGTCCTCGAGGAATGGCATATCCTCCTGGCGAACCACCTTGGAAACAATACCCTTGTTACCGTGGCGACCTGCCATCTTGTCTCCAACACCAATCTTACGTTTCTTGGCGATATAAACCTTTGCCATCTGGATGATTCCTGAAGGGAGTTCATCGCCAATAGTGAGAGCAAACTTCTTACGCTTGAGCTCTGCATCGAGAAGCTTGTATTTTTTGAGATAGTTGATGACGAGCTGACGAATCAACTGGTTGGTGTGCTCGTCGTCAGTCCAGCCACTGAGCTGAACGGAAGCATAGTCGAGAATTTCAAGAGCTGGAGCAACGAACTTCGAACCTTCTGGGATGATTTCTGCACCGAGGCTATCCTTCACGCCCATAGAGAGCTTGCCCTTTGTGAGTGTAAGGAGCTTGTCGATGAGGATAGCCTTGAAGTCGTCGATCTTATCCTGGAATTCCTTGTCAATCTTTGGAAGTTCCTTGCGGTCAGCGGTCTTCTCAGCACGACTCTTGATAACTTTCGAGAAGAGCTTCTTGTCGATGACAACACCACTCAAAGATGGAGTTGCCTTGAGGGAAGCGTCCTTTACGTCGCCAGCCTTGTCACCAAAGATAGCACGGAGGAGTTTCTCTTCTGGAGATGGGTCGGACTCTCCCTTAGGAGTAATCTTACCAATCAGAATGTCGCCTGGCTCGATACGAGCACCTACGCGAACAATACCATTCTCGTCGAGGTCCTTGGTTGCATCTTCACTGACGTTAGGAATATCTGAAGTGAGTTCCTCAACACCACGCTTGGTTTCGCGTACTTCAAGAGAGAACTCATCTACATGGACAGAAGTGAGAAGGTCGTCACGAACTACACGCTCGTTAAGAACGATGGCATCCTCGTAGTTGTAACCCTTCCAAGGCATGTAAGCCACAAGGAGGTTGCGTCCGAGTGCCAACTCACCATCAGCGGTTGCATAACCTTCAGTGAGGATATCGCCCATCTTCACACGCTGACCACGGTCGCAGATTGGACGGAGGTCGATGGTCATGTTCTGGTTGGTGCGACGGAACTTAGGCAACTTGTACTCCTTGACAGCTGGCTCGAAGCTGACAAATTCCTCGTCTTCTGTGCGGTCGTAAAGAATACGAATGGTTGTAGCATCCACGTACTCAACAACACCATCACCTTCTGCAGTAATCATCGTACGAGAATCCTCACAAACCTGCTTCTCGATACCTGTACCAACTATTGGAGCTTCGGTACGGAGAAGTGGAACTGCCTGGCGCATCATGTTCGAACCCATGAGTGCACGGTGAGCATCGTCGTGCTCGAGGAATGGAATGAGGGCAGCAGCGATAGATGCAATCTGCTGTGGAGCAACATCGACGAGGTCAACCTCTGATGGTGGAACCACTGGATAGTCGGCATCCTTACGGCACTTAACGACCTTGCGGATGAAGTGTCCGTCCTCGGTGAGTGGTGCATTTCCCTGACCGATAATCTTTGCCTCTTCCTCTTCTGCTGAAAGGTAAACGATGTGTTCTGGTTCAATATCCACAACACTATTGTGAACCTTGCGATAAGGAGTTTCGATGAAACCGAGGTTGTTGATCTTTGCATAGACGCAAAGCGATGAAATCAGACCGATGTTTGGACCTTCAGGTGACTCAATTGGACAGAGACGACCATAGTGAGTATAGTGTACGTCACGAACCTCGAAGCCTGCACGCTCACGAGAAAGACCACCAGGACCAAGGGCAGAGAGACGACGCTTGTGAGTGACCTCAGCAAGTGGGTTAGTCTGATCCATGAACTGAGAAAGTGCGTTGGTACCAAAGAACGAGTTGATAACGCTGGAAATGGTCTTAGCATTAATCAGTTCTGTTGGCTTGAACACTTCATTGTCACGTACATTCATACGTTCACGAATGGTACGGCTCATACGTGCCAGACCAATTGCGAACTGATTGGAGAGCTGCTCGCCTACGGTGCGAACGCGACGGTTGCTCAAGTGGTCGATATCATCAACAACTGCCTTGGAATTTGCCAATTCGACAAGGTACTTGATGATTTCGATAATATCTTCTTTTGTCAACACACGGATGTTTGGATCGGTATCAAGTCCCAACTTCTTGTTGATACGATAGCGACCAACCTCACCCAAATCATAGCGCTTTTCAGAGAAGAACAAGTTGTTGATTACCTCACGAGCAGACGCATCATCTGCAGGGTCAGCATTGCGCAACTGGCGGTAGATATAAACTACAGCTTCCTTCTCTGAGTTACTTGGGTCCTTCGAGAGTGTGTTGAAAATGATGGCGTAATCAGATGCATTGGTCTCCTCCTTGTGAACAAGTATGTACTCAACACCTGTTTCAAGAATTTGGTCAATGTGTTCTTCTGTCAGGACAGTTTCACGGTCAATCACCATTTCGTTACGCTCGATGGAAACCACTTCACCTGTTTCCTCATCAACGAAATCCTCTGTCCATGACTTCAATACACGTGCTGCCAACTTACATCCAAGAACCTTCTTAAGATTCGTTTTGTTTACCTTCACTTCCTCTGCCAAATTGAAGATACGAAGGATTTCCTTATCCGATTCGTAACCGATGGCACGAAGGAGTGTTGTTACAGGCAACTTCTTCTTACGGTCGATGTAAGCGTACATCACATTGTTGATGTCTGTCGCAAACTCAATCCACGAACCCTTGAACGGGATGATACGAGCTGAGAAAAGAGGAGTACCATTGGCATGAACACTCGAGCCAAAGAATACACCTGGTGAACGATGGAGCTGAGAAACCACAACACGTTCTGCACCGTTGATGACAAACGTACCATTCTCGGTCATATAAGGAATTGGTCCGAGAAACACGTCTTCAACGGTTGTGTCGAAGTCAACATGGTCAGGGTCAGAGCAAGAAAGCTTCAGTTTTGCCTTCAATGGCACACTGTAAGTAAGTCCACGCTCGAGGCATTCCTCTATGGTATAGCGAGGAGCGTCGATGTAATAGTCCAAAAACTCAAGGCTGAAGTTATTACGGGTGTCCTGAATTGGGAAGTTTTCAGCAAACACCTTGTAGAGACCATCATTCTTGCGCTTTTCTGGTGGGGTGTCCAACTGCAGGAAGTCACGGAACGACTTGAGCTGCACATCAAGGAAGTCCGGATATGGAACCGGATTCTTCACAGTGGAAAAGTCAACTCGATTGTTTACGATTTTAGACATCTCTATGTATTGTTATTTTTTCGAAAAATTTCTAAGAAATACGAGTAGAATCCATGCGATTATTTGTTGAAAGATTGGGGTTCTACCCGCAATATAGGGGATTTAAGAGAGAAAATGTGCGTATTTCCTTATATAAACGCATACGCACCTGCGTACAAGACACAAAAAGGTTAAGAACCCTCAACCTGAGGATTCTTAACCATACTTGTATTGAAGTGTCGAAATTACTTGATTTCAACTTCAGCACCAGCAGCCTCGAGAGCAGCCTTGAGTGCTTCAGCAGTAGCCTTGTCAACGCCTTCCTTGATGTTTGTAGGAGCAGCATCAACGAGGTCCTTAGCTTCCTTAAGACCGAGACCAGCAGCTTCCTTCACTGCCTTTACAACCTGAAGCTTAGCAGCACCTGCGCTCTTGAGAACAACATCGAAAGATGTCTTTTCCTCAACAGCTGCTTCGCCAGCTGCAGGACCAGCAGCAACAGCAACAGCTGCAGCAGCAGGCTCAATACCATACTCCTCCTTAAGGAGAGCCTTAAGTTCACTTACTTCCTTTACTGTCAAATTTACCAATTCTTCAGCAATAGCTTTAATATCTGCCATTTTTTCTAAAATTTTAATGGTTATTTGTTTTTTGATTTTTTAATTAATTAAAACCCACGCTGTGGGGAATACGCTAATTAAGCGTTTTTTTCTTCGATTGCATCAAGCAACCCATGAATAGTTGTACCACCATCGATACCTGAAAGGATGCCGTTGATTGGACCTTCGAGAGCGGAAACAACCTCTGCAATGAGTTCGTTCTTGCTCTTGATAGCACAAAGTGCATCGAGCTGGTCTGCACCAACGTAAACGCTTTCCTCTGCGTATGCAGCCTTGAGGCCTGGCATATCATTGTGACCCTTTGCAAACTTCTTGATAAGCTTTGCAGGAGCGTTTGCCGTCTGGCAGAACATGATACCCGTATTACCCTTAAGAGCTGTCTGAAGAGCAGCGAAATCACCGCCAACCTTCTCCAATGCCTTCTCGAAGAGAGTGTTCTTCACAACCTGAAGCTTAATCTCATTCTGGAAACATTCTCTACGCAGAGCACTTGTTGTAGCACTGTCCAAGCCAGTCACATCAACAAGGTAGAAATGTGGATACTCGCCAAGAGTTTGTGCAAGCTGTTCGATTAATAAGCTTTTATCTTCTTTCTTCATGATTCAGTCTATTTTGATTATTCAACAGATTTAGGGTCAACCTTGACACCCTTGCTCATTGTACTTGAAAGATAAATGCTCTTGATGTATGTACCTTTTGCAGTAGCTGGCTTCAGCTTGATGATTGTATTGATGAACTCCTGAGCGTTCTCCTTAATCTTCTGAGCATCGAACGATACCTTTCCAATTGAAGCGTGAACAATACCAGTCTTATCAACCTTGAAGTCAATCTTACCCTGCTTTACTTCACGTACAGCCTTTGCAACGTCCATTGTCACAGTACCACTCTTTGGGTTTGGCATCAAACCACGAGGACCGAGGACACGACCGAGAGCACCAATCTTACCCATGCATGAAGGCATTGTGATGATGACATCAACGTCTGTCCAACCTCCCTTGATCTTCTCGATATACTCGTCGAGACCAACGTAGTCAGCACCAGCTTCTGTTGCAGCAGCTTCCTGATCGGAAGTACACAAACAGAGAACACGAACCTGCTTACCAGTTCCGTTAGGGAGTGATACTACACCACGAACCATCTGATTTGCCTTGCGTGGGTCAACACCCAAACGCATGTCGATATCAACAGAAGCATCAAACTTTGTGAAAGTGATCTCCTTCACCAAATTTGCAGCCTCACTCAAAGTGTAAGCCTTCCCTGCCTCAATCTTATCAGCAAATGTCTTCTGATTTTTTGTAAGTTTACTCATTTCAAATTGAAGTTTTAATTATTTACCAGGGAATTCACCTTTAACTTTGATACCCATACTACGAGCTGTACCTGCAACCATCTTCATTGCAGATTCAACTGTGAAGCAATTCAAATCAGGCATCTTATCTTCTGCGATAGTACGAATCTGATCCCAAGTCACCTCAGCCACCTTTGAACGGTTTGGCTCAGAAGAACCCTTCTTTGCCTTGGCCATCTCCAAGAGCTGAACTGCAGCAGGAGGAGTCTTGATGACGAAATCAAACGACTTATCAGCATAATAAGAGATAACAACAGGCAGAATCTTACCTGCTTTATCCTGAGTTCTGGCGTTGAACTGCTTGCAAAAATCCATGATGTTAATACCCTTAGAACCAAGAGCAGGTCCTACTGGAGGTGATGGATTTGCAGCGCCACCTTTAATCTGTAATTTGATTAATCCAGCAACTTCTTTTGCCATTTTTGTTTCTAGTTTTTATTAATTACACGATAAAAAGAGAATAATGAAGCGTAACATCATCATTATTCTTTTTCAACTTGTCCAAAGTTCAGTTCGAGCGTTGTATCTCGACCAAAAATCTTGACTGCAACTTTGAGCTTTTGTTTCTCTGAATTCACGCTCTCAATCTTGCCATTGAAACCGCTGAAAGGACCATCAGTGACTTTCACTGACTCTCCCTCAATGTACTCGGTATGCAATACCTCAGGAACAATCTCTTCATCCTGGTCAACGCCCAGCATACGGTTGATTTCCGACTGACGAAGTGGAGTAGGTTTGTCCGTACCTCCAAGGAATCCAAGAACATTCGGAGTGTTGCGCAACATGTGAGCGATTTCACCTACGAGCTGAGCTTCTACCAATACATAGCCAGGAAGCATATTTACCTCCTTCACTACACGCTTCTCACGAACAACTTGTTCCACGCGCTTGGTAGGTATAAGAACCTGTGGTACATACTGCTCAAAGTGGTGGTTCTTCATGTCAAGTTCAATATATTCCTTGACCTTCTGTTCCTTACCACTGATTGCTTTCAGTGCATACCAATGCATTTCTTTTACTTCCGCCATGTCTTTCTCCTCCTTAAATTAAAAAATGAAATTAACTAAAGAGAGAATAAACCAGTTTCATAAACTGCTCGAAGATTGAATCCATGAAAAAGACAATAAGAGCAATGATGATGGAAGCTGTTAAAACCATCACTGCGCTATTTGTCAACTCCTTTACCGTTGGCCAAGTCACCTTGTGAACAAGTTCATCGTAGGATTCTTTACAATATGTAGCAATATTCTTAAACATAATTCAATCCTTACATTTAGCACGGGAAGAGAGGCTCGAACTCCCGACACCTGGTTTTGGAGACCAGTGCTCTGCCAACTGAGCTATTCCCGTAAGAAATGCTAGCTCCCAACTTTTGGCGGCTGGGAGCCAGCCTTTAAATTTAGATGTCTATTCTTTTCAGAATAACTGTCGATTAGTCGAATACTTCAGTAATCTGACCAGAACCAACGGTACGACCACCTTCACGGATAGCGAAACGGAGACCTACGTTGAGTGCTACTGGGTAGATGAGCTCAACCTTGATTTCTACGTTATCACCAGGCATTACCATTTCGATTCCTTCTGGAAGAGTGATTTCACCTGTACAGTCCATAGTACGGAGATAGAACTGAGGACGATACTTGTTCTTGAATGGAGTGTGACGACCACCTTCTTCCTTCTTCAATACATAGATAGAAGCCTTGAAGCCCTGGTGAGGAGTGATAGCACCTGGGTGGGTGATTACCATACCACGCTTAACTTCCTTCTTGTCGATACCACGGAGGAGAAGACCTACGTTATCACCAGCTTCACCCTCATCGAGGATCTTACGGAACATTTCAACACCAGTAACAACTGAGTTAGCATCTTCACCAAGACCGAGGAGCTGAACAGCATCACCTACCTTAACAACACCTGTTTCGATACGACCTGTAGCAACTGTACCACGACCAGTGATTGAGAATACGTCCTCAACTGGCATCAAGAATGGCTTGTCGATAGCACGCTCTGGTTCCTGGATCCAAGTATCAACTGCATCCATCAGCTCCATAACCTTAGCTTCCCACTCAGGAACACCGTTGAGAGCACCAAGAGCAGAACCGCGGATGAATGGAGTATCCTCTTCGAATTCATACTGAGCGAGGAGGTCACGCATTTCCATTTCAACGAGGTCGAGCATTTCTTCATCGTCAACCATATCGCACTTGTTCATGAACACAACAAGACGAGGAACGTTCACCTGACGAGCGAGGAGGATGTGCTCGCGAGTCTGTGGCATAGGACCATCAGTAGCAGCAACTACGATGATTGCACCATCCATCTGAGCAGCACCAGTTACCATGTTCTTAACGTAGTCAGCGTGTCCTGGGCAGTCTACGTGTGCATAGTGACGCTTTGCAGTCTCATACTCAACGTGAGCAGTGTTGATAGTGATACCACGCTCTTTCTCTTCAGGAGCATTATCAATCTGGTCGAAAGACTTAACTTCTGAAAGTCCCTGCTTTGCAAGAACTGTGGTGATTGCAGCAGTAAGAGTAGTCTTACCGTGGTCAACGTGACCGATTGTACCGATATTAACATGAGGTTTGGTACGCTCGAATTTTTCTTTTGCCATAGCTTAAAATTTCTTTTTTCTAATTATGTAATATGTTGATTTAATCTTTCTACCGAAGAGCTGTTATCGAGATTTGAACTCGAGACCTCTTCCTTACCAAGGAAGTGCTCTACCACTGAGCTATAACAGCAAGCCAGCGACATCACACATGTGATGTGTGGGCACAGATGGATTCGAACCACCGAAGGCGAAAGCCAGCAGATTTACAGTCTGCCCCATTTGGCCACTCTGGAATATGCCCATTCTGAAAGCCTCTCTTCTGCAAAAGCTCGATTTGGGAGCCTCGACTCAGAGCCTCTTGTCGGATTCGAACCAACGACCCCGAGATTACAAATCACGTGCTCTGGCCAACTGAGCTAAAGAGGCTTATATAGCCGTTCGTGCAGAGTTACCCACACGAAACGGCTGCAAAGGTAGGCATTTTTTTTCAAATGCCAAATTTTTCTAAGCTTTTTTTTAGACAGCTCTACTTTTTTTCCTTGTACCGTGCCAGCTGCTTCTCCAAAGCAGCCATGCACTGATCTATTGCTTCTTCAAACGTGTCGCATGTTTTCTCCACAAACAGCTCCTCACCAGGCAATTGCACTCTCACTGAGCCTTCCTTGTTTAGGTTCGTTGCGGGCTTTACGACTTTTAATGACACCTCAACCTTTCTTATTTCGCCACAAAACTTCTCCAGTTTACTAACCTTCTTCTGGATGAATTCCTGCAACTTCTCTGTTGCATCAAACTTGATTGCCTTAATAGTAATGTCCATAGTCGTTGTATTTTAAGGGTTAGGAACGCGCGGATGCGCATTCTTGTATTCTTTCTTCAGTTCTTCGAACGACAAGTGAGTGTAGATTTCGGTAGTTTTCAGACTTTCGTGTCCGAGCAACTTCTGAATTGACTGCAAATCTGCGCCATGATTGAGCATCGCTGTTGCAAACGTATGCCGAAGCACGTGAGGACTCCGATGTTCCTGTCCCGTCACTCTCGACAAGCAGCCTTTCACAATCTTCTCCACTTCGTCCTTCCTTAGGCTCTTGCCTTTATTGCCAAGGAGGAAAGCATCCTCATGAGCCAAGCCCGAAAATTCCGCATCGCGCTTCAACTGATAGGCACTCACAGCCTCCAGTAACTCATCGCCAGCAGGAATCAGCCGTTGTTTGTTTCGTTTTCCAGTCACCTTGATCTGCTTTTCAGCAAATCGGATGTCACTGTCACGCAAACCCAACAACTCAGCTCTTCGCATCCCAGTCATGTAGAGCAAGAGAATCACCATTCTGTCTCTCACCCCAGCAAAGTCATCACCAAACTCCGTTTCATCAAGCAAACGCTGCATGTCCTGCTCCTTCACGAACGTTGGCAATTTCTTCTTGCGCTTAGGCCCAACTACTTTCGCTAATGGGTTCGCACTCACCTCTCCTATTAATATAAGGTAGCGATAGAAAGTGCGCAGCGCACTCAGACTGAGATTCACCGTTGCTTCGCTTTTGTCCTCCTCGTCAAGCATGAAAATCACCCATTCCCTCACAATGTCGGGCGTGATGCTTTTCCATGTCCAGCCTTCACCAAGACTGTTGAAGAAATCCTTAAATTCTCTCAGGGCCAATCCGTAGTTCGATACGGTTCTTTCCGAGCGATTGCGTTCCGACTTTAGATATTCCAAGAAAGAATCTTCCAGCATTTCTTCGTTTCTTTTGCTTTTCTAAGGCAAATATAAAGATTTCCTTTCAAATAAGCGCAACGAAGATAGTTAAATTTCTTGGACGCAACCAAATTTTAATGCGAATTTTTATTGAAAATTCTCAAATTATGCCTTCAGCACCACAAACTGCATCTGCATCGGGCACTTCAAGCGCACAGAAGAACAACTTCCCTTCCATGGAAGAAGCACTCCTATGTCAAGAAAAAATTAGTCTTCTTCCTGGTGGAGCTTGTTCACGTAGATAGCGTGCTGCATCTTCTTACGCTTCACAACAGATGGCTTTTGGAACTCACGACGAATTCTCTGCTCCTTGATAATACCAGTCTTCTCTGACTTTCTCTTGAACTTCTTGAGAGCTCTCTCAATGTTCTCACCTTCTTTTACAGGTACGATAATCATTACGTTTGATTTTTTTGAAAATTTGAAATTAATAAATATGTGAATTTTTCCTCATGGATTTCACCGAAGCGCATACCAATAAAGCCGGCAAAAGAGTCGGTTTTATCCAAGGGAGTGCAAAATTACTGCTAATTTATTAAATGACAAAACTTTATGCCCATTTTTTCAACAGAACGAAGGCATTTCTTTCTTTTGTCTAGGAAAAGAAGTGAAAAACATCCCATAAAATGACAAAATCCGAATCGACACTGGTTCAACAGGTCGATTCGGATTACCTTATGATATCAGAAGCCTATCGACTTCTTACTTATTCTTGATATAATCCACAATCCAAGCACCAACTTCCTTCGTACCGTACTTGGCACCGCCTTCCACCTGAATCTCAGGCGTACGGACATTCTGGTCGAGACTTGCATTGACAGCCTCGCGAACCAAAGCACCTTCTGCCTTCAGGTCAAAATACTCGAACAGCATAGCAACAGAGAGAATCTGAGCCAAAGGATTAGCAATATTCAAGCCCTTTGCCTGAGGCCAAGAACCATGGATTGGCTCAAACACAGGAGTGTGTTCGCCGGTAGAAGCCGATGGAAGCAAGCCCATAGAACCAGTAATACAACTGCCCTCGTCAGTGAGAATATCACCAAACGTATTCTCTGTCACCATCACATCGAAGAACTTAGGTTCCTGAATCATGCGCATGGCAGCGTTATCCACATACATGTAGTCGGTCGTCACTTCAGGATACTGAGGAGCCATCTCCTGAGCAACCTTTCTCCAAAGGCGAGAAGAAGCAAGCACATTCGCCTTGTCAACAACAGTCAGATGCTTGTTGCGCTTCATGGCATATTCAAAGCCCACCTTCAGAATGCGCTCAATCTCTGGACGAGTATAATAATTGGTATCGTATGCCTTCTCATCATCCTGATACTTTTCACCGAAATACATACCACCAGTCAACTCACGAATACAGATGAAGTCTGCACCCTTCACCAATTCATCCTTCAGCGGAGACTTGTGAACCAAGCAATCGAAAGTAGTGACAGGACGGATATTTGCGAACAAACCCAACTTCTTGCGCATAGCCAACAATCCCTGTTCAGGACGAACCTTTGCACTTGGGTTGTTATCGAACTTAGGGTCACCCACTGAAGCAAAGAGCACAGCATCAGAATTCATACATAGCTGATAAGTTTCCTCTGGGAATGGGTCACCTACCTTATCAATAGCATCTGCACCACAGATGGCATATTCATAACTCAATTCATGACCGAACTTCTCACACACTGTCTTAGCAACAGCCAAACCTTGTTCCATGATTTCTGGTCCTATTCCGTCGCCAGGAAGAACCGCAAGTTTCAATTTCATACCTTATAAATAATTATAGTTTGAATCAATCAACAATTTCAGCTGCAAAGTTACATATTTTTTCCGAGATAGATAGCCAAGACAGCGAAGAAATCCAACTATAGTTGTATATACAAACAAATTGGAGGCACCAGACAGTGTTGTCTGATGCCTCCAAACAAAGACGGCAGCGACCTACTCTCCCGCATTGCGGAGCAGTACCATCGGCGCGCA
>CADBXS010000036.1 GCA_902798705.1 uncultured Bacteroidales bacterium | reverse complement strand
AGCTCCTTTTGCGTCTTCACGAATAATCTTCACATTATCACGGTGACCATAGATGGTCAGATCACCTGCTTGAGCAAGAGCTTCGAATATGTTGATTTTACCATTAGAAGCTGTCACAATACCAGAACGAGATACTTCACCAAGAACTGCTATTTTGTAGTTTGCCATATTGACAAGAACAATTGGACGTGATTTTAGGTATGGACCAGTAACCATGTCTGCAATCTTGTTTTCCAGCTCTGATTTGGTTAAGCCAACAACATGAAGAGTGCCTAAAATAGGGAACTCAATAGTTCCTTCGTTGGTAACAATATATTGCTGAACTTGGTGCTGAGAAGACATTCCGCTCGTGTTATTAAAGTTTGAAGCAGAGAGAATCAAGTTGAACATAGCAGAGCCTGCAGGATCTTCTGGACAAGTTACTGTAATCGTCAAGATGTCCTTAGGCATAATGCGTGCATCAAAAAGTGTTGCTGTTGAGAGGTCAACTTCTCGGCTATTAGAGATGTATGGAACTTTCTTGTATGAACCACAACTTGAAGCAACAAATAATGTCACTAGCATACAAGCTAATGAGGCAAATTTTGTAATTTTTTTCATAAATGATTGATATAATTGTTTGATTATTTCGAATTAGATTGCAAAGTTAGTGTTTTTTTCTTGTTCATTCCAAAATATTTCTTAAAAAGTTGATGAAGTTGCCACTTATTAATAAAAAAGGGGTGCAGATATTAGTTTCTCTGCACCCCTTCTAAAGATTATGTATGAAGTCGATTAATTATTCATCACCAAGATAAACTGCGAAGCTACGAGCGTTTCCTGCTGGTGTCTTACCCCAAATCCAAAGGGTTTGTTCTGTTGAAGATTGTGCTGACTTGAACACACTTTCAAGGTCTTTAACAGTCTTGATGTTTTGATTATTAACCTTGAGGATGATGAAGTTTTCAGGGACACCTGCTTCCTTCAATTTACCATTGTTGAGTTTACTAATCTGCACACCATATGTCATGTTGAGGTCTTTCTTTTGGGAATCGGTAAGTTCCTTGAATTCTGCTCCAAGAACATCTATTTTTTCTGTCTTTACAACATTGGTATTTCCCTTTGCATTGCGGAATGTAATGGTGGATGTCTTCAACTTCTTATCGCGCATGTATCCAACGACAGCTTTGTCACCTGGGCTATACTTAGTAGTTGCCTCCTGAAGTTCACTCATCTTGGTTATCTTCTTTCCGTCGAGCGAAACGATAACATCGCCCTCCTTGATTCCTGCTGCAGCAGCGGCACCATCTTCTACAACTTCCGCAACATAAACACCATCGTTTGTTCCAAAGTCTTTGTCAAATTTTTCATCTTTCTTCTTTTCTACGTCGATGTAGTTGTGCAGGTCTGTACCACTAATACCAAGTAAAGCGCGCTGAACGGTTCCGTAAGTTTTCAAATCGGTCACAACCTTCTTCATGATGCTTACAGGGATGGCAAATCCATATCCAGTAAAACTACCTGTTTGGCTATAAAGCATTGCATTGATTCCAACTAATTCACCACGAACATTCACTAATGCACCACCACTATTACCTTGGTTGATGGCTGCGTCGGTCTGGATGAAGGATTCTATGCCATTCTTTGTGTTTCCATTCATGCCACGAGCTTTTGCACTGACGATACCAGCTGTTACTGTACTTGTTAGATTGAAAGGATTTCCCACTGCGAGAACCCATTCACCGACTTTCAGTGCATCGCTATCACCGATGGTAATTGCTGGAAGGTCTGTTGCATCAATTTTGAGAAGAGCAAGGTCGGTTGTAGCATCAAGTCCAATGACGCGTGCTGTAAATTCTCGGTTATCATTAAGAGTAATTGTAATATCTTCTGCGTTTTCAACGACGTGATTATTGGTAACAATATAGCCGTCCTTTGAAATGATTACACCGCTGCCAGCAGCTTCCTGCTTAGGCGTTTGAACCTGGCGTCTTTGAGTTCCACCTCCGTTCCCTCTTCCGAAGAAATCACCAAAAAAATCCTCGAATGGATCTCTGTATTCAATGGTTTGGGTCTTGCCACCAATGACCACCTTAATATATACTACGGCGTTGCAAGCTTTTTCAGCAGCTTCTGTCAAGTCAACAGGCTGAGTTGCAGACATCGGGTTAGAAGCCTTGATGAGAAAATCATCTTGCTTTTCGTTTTCAACAGAAGTTTGTGTGTTTCCTTCTACAGCTTTCGAAGCAAGTGAGAAAGCACCTGCGCCAGCAATGCCGCTTACAACAGCTACTGCTATGAGCAAACCATAAAATCTTTTCACTGACTGTTTCATAATTTATAAAGTTTAGAGTTGTTTTTTCTGTTTTTATGAGGTAGATGTAATAAAGAGACTTAACCTCTAAATATCTATCATTTTAGCAATTAAAAAATAATGATTTTGTTAAAACAAGACCAAATTTAACTTATAAAATTAACTTTTCGACTGCAAAATAAATGCAAAGTTTAGTTCTGACAAACAAAAAACTTCACTTTTCTCATTGGTTTTGATTTTGTTTAACAAAACATCCTATTCGGTTAACATGCATTAAACAATTTATTGCTCATTTTATCAATTATGACTTGTTTTTTTGTCACTCTTCATTTTTTTCGTATCTTTGCAAATGTTGTGCAAATAAAAGCACTTCTACGTTTTAGTTTAATCGTTACATATAGATTATAAACATAGAAAAATTATGAAAGCATTTGTTTTCCCTGGACAGGGAGCTCAGTTCTCAGGTATGGGTAAGGACCTATACGAAAGTAATCCACTTGCAAAAGAATTGTTTGATAAGGCAAACGAAATTCTTGATTTTGAAATCACAAAGATAATGTTTGAAGGAACAGATGAGGAACTACGTCAAACGAAAGTTACTCAGCCTGCCGTTTTCCTCCATTCTGTAATTTCTGCATTGTGTATGGGCGATGCATTCCAACCTGAGATGACTGCAGGTCACTCTCTTGGCGAATTCTCTGCTCTTGTTGCTGCTGGTGCTCTTTCTTTCGAAGATGGCTTGAAACTCGTTAGTAAGCGTGCCATGGCGATGCAGAAGGCTTGTGAGGCTGCCCCTTCAACAATGGCTGCCATCATTGCCCTTCCAGATGAGACAATCGAGCAGGTTTGTGCTGAAGTATCAAAGCCAGATAATATTGTTGTCCCTGCAAACTACAACTGTCCTGGCCAGGTGGTTATTTCTGGTAACATTGAAGCTATCAATGAAGCTTGTGAAAAACTGAAGGCTGCTGGTGCTAAGCGCGCTTTACCATTGAAGGTGGGCGGTGCTTTCCACTCTCCATTGATGCAGCCAGCTAAGGATGAGCTTCAAGCAGCTATTGAGTCAACGGAATTCCATGCACCTAAGTGTCCGATTTATCAGAATGTGGATGGTAAACCTCATACTGATCCTCAAGAAATCAAGACCAACTTAATTGCTCAACTCACAGCTCCAGTTCGTTGGACTCTTGAGGTTCAGAATATGATTGCTGATGGTGCGACCGATTTCACAGAATGTGGTCCTGGCAAGGTGCTGCAAGGTTTAGTAGCCAAAATTGCTAAGGGCAACGAAGCAGTTGTTGCTCATAGCATTGAATAAAAATGAAAAGTGAAAATCCTTTTTCAATTATTAATATAAGGAGTTACTCATCGTTACGATGGGTACTCCTTTTATTTGTTTTTGCTGCAATGTGTCATACGTCATGCATTTCGGAGCAAAACAAAAACGATGAACCAATGAAAGAGAAAATTGTTATTTACCAAGTTTTTACTCGTCTTTTTGGTGCGAATTCAAAAGAAAATGTAGAGTGGGGTACGCCAGAGCAAAATGGACTTGGTAAGATGTCTGATTTTACATCGAAGGCTCTTGAGAATATCAAGAACCTGGGAGCCACACATATTTGGTACACAGGTGTCATTGAGCATGCCACCCAAAATGATTACACTTTTTATGGCATTCAGAAAGACCATCCTGCGGTAGTGAAGGGAAAGGCTGGAAGTCCATACGCAATCAAGGACTACTATGACATTGATCCCGACTTAGCGACAAACGTACCATTTCGAATGAAAGAATTCGAGAATCTTGTGAATCGAACTCATAAATCGGGCTTGAAAATGATTATTGATTTTGTTCCAAATCATGTGGCACGTCAGTATAATTCGGATGCAAAACCCGATGGGGTTGAGGATTTGGGCGAAAAAGACGACAAGACGCTTCGTTTCTCTCCAAATAATAATTTTTATTATGTAGTTAACCAGCAGTTTGCACCTCAATTCTCTTTATCCGATAAGGAAGGCAATCAATATGTAGAGTTTCCTGCAAAGGTAACAGGTAATGATTGTTTTAGTGAAAGTCCTAATCAGAACGATTGGTACGAAACAGTCAAGCTGAATTATGGTGTAGATTATCAAGACAATCGTTCTTCGCATTTTGATCCCATTCCTGACACATGGCATAAGATGTTGAATATTCTTCTGTTTTGGGCTGGTAAGGGTGTAGATGGTTTCCGTTGTGATATGGCAGAGATGGTGCCATGCGAATTTTGGGGATGGGCTATTCCGAAAGTGAAAGAAGATTTCCCCCACATTCAATTCATTGCTGAGGTTTATAATCCTAACGAATACCGTAATTACATTCAAAACGGTCATTTCGACTATCTTTACGACAAAGTTGGACTTTACGATACGCTGCGTACAGTGGTGAATGGTAATACAGCAACGAGCATTACGTCTTGTTGGCAGAGTGTTGACGACATTCACGAACACATGTTGAATTTCCTTGAGAATCATGACGAACAGCGCATTGCTTCTCCTTTCTTTGCGGGAAGTGCAGAGAAGGGTAGGGCTGCATTGTTGGTTTCAGCTTTGATGCGTACAAATCCCATGATGATTTACTTTGGACAGGAACTTGGTGAACGAGGTATGGACAAAGAAGGATTTAGTGGTGAAGATGGAAGGACTACCATTTTTGATTATTGGACAGTTCAGTCCATCCGTCGTTGGAGAAATGGTGGTAAGTTTGATGGAAAGCAACTGACGGATGAAGAGAAAGAACTTCAAGCTTACTACGCAAAGGTGCTGAATATCTGCAATCAGGAAAAGGCCATTCGAGAAGGTGTGTTCTTCGATGTAATGTATGCCAACATGGATAACTCTGCTATGAATGTGCAGCGTCAATATGCATTTCTCCGTAAGGCGGGAAAAGAACTTATCCTTGTTGTTGCTAATTTTGATGATAGAGGCTCACATACCTCTGTTCGTATTCCTTCTCACGCATTTAGTTATCTTGATATTCCAGAGGAAGAAAAGGAATACACAGCAAAGGATTTGTTGACTGGCAAGGCTGAAGATGTGACACTTTCCCCAGATGGTTTTGTTCATATCGAACTTCCTGCTTTTGGTGGAAAAGTTCTGAAAATACGACTTTAGTACAATGAGTGAAAAAGGAAGGGTGAGGAATCTACTTTGATTCTTCACCCTTCCTTTTTCATGTTAGATTGATGTAGAGTCTTAGATCAATGGCATACCGAAATCTGCACATTCTTTTCTCATTTCGTTAGGCCAAATGCTTGCTTGGATTTCGCCAATATGTGCTTTGTGAAGAAGCATGAGGCAAAGACGGCTCTGACCAATACCTCCACCGATGGAAAGTGGTAACTTGTCCGACAAAAGTTGCTGATGGAAGAAGAGATATTGACGTTCTTGCTTGCCTGTCAGTTCCAGTTGGTGAAGAAGTGATTCTTTATCGACACGAATACCCATTGAGGAAAGTTCTATGGCTCTATCCAAAATTGGATACCAAATCAAGATATCACCGTTCAAACCATAATATCCTTCTTCGTTGGCAGTTGTCCAGTCATCATAGTCGGGAGCACGCAAGTCGTGTTCCTCACCATTGCTCAGTTTTCCTCCAATTCCGATGATGAACACTGCACCATATGCCTTGCAGACTGCATTTTCCCTTTCTTTGGCCGTCATTCCAGGATACATTTTCAGGAGTTCTTCTGAGTGGAAGAAATGGATTTCTTCGGGAAGAAACGGCTTGATTTGAGGATAAGTTTCGCAAACCAGATATTCAGTACGTCGAATGGCCGCATAGATACTCTTCACAATCTTTCTCAAGAATTTCAAGTTGCGGTCTTTGCGATTGATGGTTCTTTCCCAGTCCCACTGGTCCACATAAAGCGAGTGGATGTTGTCCAGTTCTTCATCTCCACGAATGGCATTCATGTCAGTATAAAGTCCATATCCAGGCTGAATGTCATACTCAGCCAGCATCAGACGCTTCCATTTTGCAAGAGAATGAACCACTTCCGCCACTTGTTCGCCCATGTCTTTTATGGGAAAAGAAACAGGACGTTCCACGCCATTCAGGTCGTCGTTGATGCCAAGTCCGCGAAGCACAAAGAGTGGGGCAGTAACACGACGCAACCTTAATGCAGTTGATAGGTTAGCTTGAAAAAAGTCTTTAATCAGCTTGATTCCCTGTTCTGTCTGAGCAGGACTAAGAAGTTGCTCATATCCAGCGGGTTTTATCAGTTTGCTCATGTTTTATCTTATTTCTTTACTTTTTACCTTTAAAAGGCTAATCTATGTGTCAAAAATCAAGATAATAATTGGGTTTTGATGAATTCGACTGCAAAGTTACAATAAAAATATCAAATACCAATCCATTTTTATTGAATTTATTTCAAAAAGAAAGCAAATTGTGTTTTTTACCTCACAATTTGCTCAAGATATGGCGTTCGTTCTATAATGAGATGAAAATACTATCGAGTTAGAAACCGTTTAATGAAATTCATTTCATAATAAAACATCAAATCACACCAATGATTTCTTTCACGCTCTTGCATCCATGTTTGTCGAGCCAGTCATTGACGCCCTGAGCCACTTTCTCGCTCACGCTTGGGTCAATGAAGTTTGCTGTGCCAATTTCTATGGCAGAGGCACCTGCCATCAGAAATTCTATGGCGTCTTCAGCATTCATGATTCCTCCCAGTCCTACAACTGGAATTTTCACTGCTTTTGCCACTTGCCAAACGCAACGGACCGCAACGGGTTTCACAGCAGGACCGCTGAGTCCACCTGTCGAAATGGAGAGTTTTGGCCGACGGCGCTCTATATCGATAGCCATTCCCATCAGTGTGTTAATCAATGAAACAGCATCTGCTCCAGCATCTTCCACAGCTTTTGCTATATCAGCAATGCTGGTCACATTGGGCGATAGTTTCACGATGAGAGTTTTGTGGTAAGCCTTTCTCACTGCTTCCACCACCGTTCTTGCTCCTTCGCAGGTGACACCAAATGCCATGCCGCCTTGTTTCACATTCGGACATGAAATGTTTAGTTCGATAGCTAGAATGTTTTCCAACTCATCAATTCTTCGTGCACATTCAGCATAATCCTCTGGACTCGATCCCGACACATTCACAATCACATTCGTCTTCAAATCTTTGATTTCGGGATAGATGTTTTGGCAGAAATAATCTACACCCTTGTTTTGAAGTCCAACACAGTTCAGCATACCGCTGGCAGTTTCTGCCATGCGAGGATAGTCATTGCCTTCACGAGGGTGAAGAGTCGTGCCTTTCACGATGATACCTCCGATTTCCTCCAAGTTGACTACATCAGCAAATTCCATTCCGTATCCGAACGTGCCCGATGCGGTCATCACAGGATTTTTCATTGCCAGTCCTGCTATGTTTGTTCTTATATCAGCCATTTAGTAGTAAAAGTCTTTGATTATGTTAAATGTCCCAACTCAGTAGATTCACGTCGAACACTGGGCCTTCCTTGCACACACATACGTTTCCTTTCACGGTTTTTTCTACGCAGCAAAGGCAAGCGCCCAGTCCACACGCCATCATATTCTCTAAGGATACCTCACATTTCACATTGTTCTTTTTGGCATATTTTGCAACGGCTACCATCATGGGCTTTGGACCGCAAACAGAGATTCTATCAAAACTACGATTCGACAACACCGAGTGTTGTGTCACAAAGCCCTTTTCTCCTTCACTACCGTCTTCGGTGGTGATAAACACTTCTCCAAATTGGCGAAAGAGTTCCAGTTCCAGCAAGTCGGCTTTCGAACGGGCACCGAGCAAGAATGTTGGTTTTGCGCCTCTTTCCTTCAGCCATTTTCCATATTCAAGCAGGGGAGCCACACCAACGCCACCACCGATAAGCAGCACTTCCTCACCTTCCTTTCCCACATCCGAAAAACCATTGCCCAAAGGAAATAGCAAGTTCAATTTGTCGCCTTCCTTCAGTGTGGCGAGTTTTCGTGTGCCATCTCCCACTGTCTGAATGAGAAGCCACAACTCATTGTTTTCCCTATCGACATAATTGATGGAGATAGGGCGACGCAGAAAAGTCCGTTCACTTCCTTCCACCTTCACTTCAACAAACTGTCCTGGCGCCATTTCCGGCAGTGGCTCATGGTCGGTAAGTTTTAGCAGCACATATTTTTTATGAGGATGTTCAACAGCCTTCACTGTGAGGTCTTTGAGATATTTCATGTTCTCTTGTCTTTTATTAAATAAGAAGAAATTCCTGTTCAAATGAATTCATTCATTTGCCGTTTCCTCTCGTTCTTAAAAATTGGCACTAACGCTCCATCCATTGAGCGTTTTTTTCGATTCAATCCTATCTTCCAGCAAGTCGTTCAGTTGGTAGAAGAAATCAAATCCTGTAATTTGTTCAATTTCATCCACACTCACAACGTAGTTCTTCCATGAATCGTACACGTCGTCATTTGGGAAAATGAAACCGATGGCTTTGGACTCTTTTCCATAGGTCATTACCACCTTGAAGAATCTGTCTGGAACGGATATTTTACGCCTCTTGCCAATTTTCTTAGGATGGTCAGAATCGAAAATCGGACCGCAGGCAATATAGACACTGCCATATTTCTTTGCCCAGTAGCGACATTGCATTTCGAGGTCGTTCCATGCGCCTTTATTCAGATTTTTTGCCTGTGGACAGATGTTTGTCATCAGGAAGCAGTCCTCCATGGCTTTCTGTGAGTATTTGTTGTCTCCCGAAGGACACATGTGTCCTCTGTCGTATCTCGAATTGCTGTAGTCGCTATACTTCACTTGCACATCCTCGCTGAGCGTGTTGTCTTCTTCAAACCAATTCGTGCGCTCTGCAATCTTGCCTTTCGACTCACTGCTGGTTAGTTCCCATGCCACATAGTTGGGACAGAGTGTTGTCGTGTTGTACGAAACAAAGAATCCTTCCTTCTGCAGCAGCTTTGTGCTCGGACTTTTCGGAGTTCGCGCCAGTTCATAGCGTGGTTTGGCTTTCTTTTTCGTGTATGTATTCGTCGTTTGTCCGAAGGCCAAATTCCATAGTCCTGCAATGACAAATAGGAATATGATGAGTGCAAGACAAAGGGCCAAATAGTATTTCCCTGATTTTCTTTTCTGATTTTGTTCCATTTTCTGTTTTTCTGAAAATTCCTTCTGCAAAAATAAAAAATATTTGCCGAAAAATAGGTAGTAAGCAGAAAAAATCTTACCTTTGCACCGCTTTTCCGCCGAATTGGCTCAGTTGGTAGAGCAACGCATTCGTAATGCGTAGGTCGCCGGTTCGAGTCCGGCATTCGGCTCAAAGCTATTTCAGCACCTTCTTGATGAAGGCATCTCCAACGGGTACGAAAAGTTCGTGCCCGTTTTTGTTTAGGTGCGCAGTATCATTCTTTCCCTGAAAATACTTGGCACGGAAATCATCGTCACGCACCTTGATGACGCATTTCTTCGAATAGTTGTCAAGCACGGCTACGCCCTTTTTTCTGCATACTTTTTTGATGGCCTTGACTACGGGTTTGAATCCCGCTCTGTCCACATACCATGGTGTGCACCACGCCACTTTGGCTTTTGGACATTGCACACGGATACAGTCAATCAGTTTGGCAACAGAATCCGTGAACATGGCAAGTGAATCCTTCGAAGTTCCTACCATGCCGGCATCGTTATGCCCTGCAATGATAAGCACGAGGTCGGCATTCTCATCCATGTCCTTATATCTCACGAGCAACGAAGGACCGAACCCTTCCTTGGTTCTGTCGAAAGCTACGCATCCACCATTTCTGCCATAATTATTGTATTTCATCCCGTGGTGTTCTGCCACTTTGTAGTGCCATGCCTCCTCCACGGGCCTCCGATGGTTCTTCACGTATGAATCGCCAAGCATGTTTATTACTTTCCCTGCCAATGGATCATTGATTCCAGTGGCAAGGTCTCCTACAGGGTTCTCATGCAAACTCTGTGCATGGGTTCCTAATCCCAAGCACATGAATAAAGCTGTTAAGATATTCTTCATCATCCTCCTTTTTATTATTATAACGTGAAGATGATTTCATTTATTTCTTTTGCTAAAGTTATTTTTGCAGATAATTCCCGAATCGTTGAGTGTTCGTGAAATGGAGTATGCGATATAAATTATCGGTTTTTTCCCTTTTATTTTTTTGTGGTTTGATAATAATGTTGTTAATTTGCAGAAAATCAGGTATAAACCAAAACTAAATCATCATGAAAAGAACATTCCTTTCCTGCTTATTGCTACTTTGGATGGTAGTAACAGCTAACGCCCAGATCGTGAAGGGCGACATGAACAATGACGGTGTGGTGGATATTAGCGACGTTGTTTCAATCGTAAACACCATACTCGGAAGCCAGCCCGTGGAAGAGATTAGTATCTCGGATCTGCTGAAAGGACAAGAACTGACATTCACGACTGAAGATGGCGAAACGGTGGTATTGACTGGTGAACAATTAACGGCTCTTGTCCCTGCTCATGCTTACGTTGACCTTGGTCTAACCAGCAGAACCAAGTGGGCCACAACAAATATCGGTGCAGATAGTCCTGAGGAATATGGCGATTATTTTTCATGGGGCGAAACACAAGGTTACGATGGGGGTAAAACGACATTTTTTTGGGACAACTACAAGTACAGCGAGGGTTCTAAGGAAACTTTGACCAAGTATTGTTACAATGGTGATTATGGCTATAAAGGTTTTACTGATAAGTTGAAAGAGCTTGAACCTGAGGATGATGCTGCATACGTGAACTGGGGCAGCAATTGGCGTATGCCTACTTCTGCTCAATGGGAAGAGTTACACACTGAATGCACATGGACTTGGATTGAGGAGGGTGGAAAAGTCGGTTTCGAGGTAAGCAGCAAAAAGAACGGTAATTCCATCTTTCTTCCTGCTGCCGGCTACCGTACTGAAAGTGCGCTTTACACTGATGGTACCAATGGCTGCTATTGGTCGTGTTCGCTCTATGATAATGGGGTTTGGCCGTACTATGCCATCGGCATAGGGTTGAAGGGTTCTCTTGGTGTTGATTTTAGCGGTATCTCCCGCCACTATGGTTTTTCTGTTCGCCCTGTTCGTCCAAGGTAGAATCGTCATCTGAAAAACTGGCTCCCCACTTGCACTCGGCAAAAACAAATACCCTCTGTAAATCAAACGTTTACAGAGGGTTTATTGTAGCGCCTACGGGAATCGAACCCGTGTTCCATGCGTGAGAGGCATGTGTCCTAGCCGCTAGACGAAAGCGCCATGTCATTGCTTTTCTGAAAGCGAGTGCAAAGGTAGTGTTTTTCCCCATACCCTCCAAATTTTCACAAATCTTTTTCTTCTCCTTTCTCAAAAAACTTCAAATCTACCCATCCTTATCCTTCAAACCTATGTTTTGCTTCACGATTGAATAACAAAGCCACCCATGCGCATTGATGGGTGGCTTTGTATAAATATAAACAAGGTGTAAATAAATCCTTTTAATCCTTAAAATCCTTGATTTATTTCTCTGACTCTTTGATTTACTTGATTCCCAGTTTCTTTTGGATAGCCTTTGGAATGGCATCCTTGTGAATGAGGATGTTCAAGGTTTTATACTTCACGAAAGTCTTGCTGGCATACCAAACACCTTTATATTTGCCACTTGTGCCCCAAGAGTTCTTTACGATGTAGTATTCCTTGCCGTTTTGGTCTTTTGCCAAACCGTAGATGAGCATACCGTGGTCGTCAGTTGTTTCCCAGTTGTCGTAAGCCTCTTGGCGCATTTCCTGAGTCACTTCAATTTCAGGGAAAGGATGAGTGGTGGCTTCATTACGCTTGTCTGCAGCAGATAGTCCCAACCAATGTGCCATATCACTGCCCGTGAGGTCTGGACCCTTTTCTACGTCAGGACAAACAGCAATGCCATTGCGTGTAAAACCAGACTCACTCACGTCAGCACCCCATGCGAAGGTGTAGCCGTTCTTGATGGCATTGTCCATCACCTCCATGAATTCATCGATAGGCAGATTGTAGCTGCTACCCCAGCGCCAGTTGTCCTGCACTTCGATGATGAACTTCTCATAGAATGGATGATGCGTGAAAGAAGTGAGCGACACATAGTCGTCCATATTCAAACCAAGTGAAGCCTGATAGGTCTTTGGAGTGTAGGTCTTTCCGTTCACAGTGAAAGTCTCTGGCACTTCGCCAAGATAGGTGTCGAATGTGGAGTTGATGCTCTTGAACCAAGCAGGCGACAGCTTCTTCTGGCTACCTTTTGCAATGCCGTTTACCATACCTTCCGCAATGCTGAAGAATTCAGTGAAGTTGGCAAGCGTGTCACCATAAAGCGTTCCAGGCAGAGGCATTGCTGTCTCTGGAATCATACCATAGTTCTTCATGCAGTAAACAACATCGTAGAAGCTACCGCCCTGAGAGAACGAAACATCACCGTGCATACGCACTGCAGCCTTAGCACGGTCTTCGTATGTTTTGTGTGCCACGAACATTTCGCAGAGGTCGTATTCGCCTTTTCCCTTACGAAGCAATTCTGCCTCGAAGAAACCAAGGCTTGAATATGCCCAGCATGTACCCGAGCGGTTCTGGTTCTTAATGGATGTGATAGGAATTTCCTTGATAGTCGTAAATTCAAAACCTTCCGGTTTCTTGTTGTCATTCTGTGCAAACGCTCCCGATGCACACATTGCCGCAAGGGCAAATACAATTGTTTTTTTCATTTGTCAATTATTTATGATTTTTGATTCTTCATTCTTTACACTCTCCTCCCTTCGGGGAGGTCGGGTGGGGGCTTTTTCATTTTTCACTGATAAACTCCTCCAGTTCCTTTGGATGATAAGGGATGATTTGCTTGCCGAGAACTCGGTTGCCTGTTTCCGTAATCAGAATGTCATCCTCCAAGCGGATGCCGCCGAAGTCCTTGTATGTTTCCAGTAAGTCGTAGTTGAGGAACTCCATGTGTCGGCCTTCCGAGCGCCAGAGGTCGATGAGGTGAGGAATGAAGTAGATGCCAGGCTCGTCAGTCATTACGAATCCAGGTTGCAAGCGACGACCGCAGCGGAGGCAGTTCAAGCCAAACTGAGTGGATGGTTGCACTTCATCGTCAAATCCCACGTAGTTCTGTCCGAGTCCTTCCATGTCGTGTACGTCCATACCCATCATGTGTCCCAGTCCGTGAGGGAAGAACATGGCATGAGCTCCTGCCTGCACAGCTTCCTCTGTGTCGCCCTTCATCAGTCCCAATTCCTTTAGCATGTCGGTCATCAGTCGAGCCACGTCGAGGTGCATGTCGAGCCACTTCATACCAGGCTTTGCCTTTGCGATGACGAGGTCGTGGCATGCTTCCACAATCTTGTAGATTTCAAGCTGACGCTGCGTAAACTTGCCAGAGATTGGAGTGACACGTGTGTTGTCCGAACTGTAGCCGCTGTTTGTTTCAGCACCTGCATCGCAAAGCATCAACCTTCCTGCTTCGAGTGGACTCGTAGAAGGATAGCCATGCTGGATTTCACCGTGCATGGAGAGAATGGTTGGGAACGAAGTCGTTCCATAGCAGTTTGCCACACCTTCCAACAATCCAGCGATGTATTGTTCTGTCACGCCAGGATGACAAGCCTTCATGGCAGTGGTGTGCATCTTGTAGCCGATTTCGAGTGCACGCTCAATTTCCTCCACCTCTTCTGGAGTTTTGATGGCACGCATCTGCACCACAGCCTTGATGAGTTTTACACTTGCCTTTTCGCGTGCCTCGAGAGGATGGAATCCCAACAAGTCGGCAAGCAGGATGTTGTGCTCGTAGCGATAAGGAGGAAGGAAATGAATTTCTTGTCCCTTCGCCTTCGCTGCATCCACGAGTTTCTTCAGGTCGGCACTTGGTGCTGCATTTGCAATACCTACACAATCGGCATATTCCTTGATGGATGGCACATAGCCGAACCACACAATGTCGTCGATGTCAATTTCGTTGCCAAGCAGATATTCCTGGTCGTTGTCGATGTCGATTACTGCCGTAAGGCTCTCGCGTTGCAAACCTATATAATATAGGAATGAACTGTCCTGACGGTATTTGTAAACATTGGCAGGATAATTCTTTGGCGCATCGTTATTGCCCAACAGAATCACCAAACCGCTTCCCACGAGCTTCTTCAGTTGAGCTCTGCGCTGTATGTAAGTCTCTTTTGAAAACATGGTATATTTTATTGAATATTAGTTTATAGGCTTTTGTTAGAAATTCGCAAATAGATTTTTTGTAGCATGCAAACTCAATCTGCAAAGTTAAACAAATTATTTGAGAAACAGAAATAACCTTCAATTTAATTGTTGATGAGGCTTTTTTTGAACAAAAAACTCCCGCCATCACTCTCACGAGCTATGGCAGGATGTGCGCACGTATCGTAATACCAACTGAATGATATTACAGACTTTTATTCTAATCTAAAAAAGAATGTTTATCCTTATGAGATGAATATGAATGAAATTCAACGGGATAGTTGAATTCCCTATTTTCCTATCTTTAAAATGGTTCTGCTTTGATTGAAAAGATTGATCACAAATTCGTCGTCTGTCAGCGCCTCCAGCTTTTCAATTTGCTCCGCCGCGATGTCTCGCTCTTCTTGATTGAGGCAAGAACAATCCTTGCAGAGTCCATAGATGATGGTGGCATAGGTTGTAGCTGCGGAACCTTTTGGATGCTTCATGAAAAGATTCTTGTAAATACCAAATTCTGAAAGCCAGCCGCTCGATGTGGTATGTTTTTCTTTATTCGTTCTAATATTGATGATAGCTCCATCCTTGATAATCGATTCAGGTAATTGAAAAAGACTATCTGTATTAAGCGAAGACATAATAGAATCCAAATTGAGGGATTTTCGGTCCATTCCATATTTTTTTAAATCACCAAAACCAGTATCGAAGATGAAACGATTCGATTTCTGATTGGTCTTTGCATCTGGTATGCGAGCGTATGCCTTAATCAACATACCTTCTTTTCTTATTTCGCTCCATTCCACAGAGTAGGCAGAGCGAAATCCACGGTTCTCGGTATCGGCAAAACAGATGAGTAGATATTTGTCGAACTCAAAACCTATCTTCACACTCTCTTTGTCATTGTAATAGATTGACATGGTCTCATTGAGAAAGTCGTCATCATCACCCCACACCTCTTTGTATGCTTTATCTCTGTCTAAATTCATCGCTTCCTTGATGCCATCCAACATTTTGTCATTCCAACGCTTAGCCTTGAAAGAATAGGCATCCAATTGCCCTTCTTTCTGTAGCGTTTCAGGATTGCTACTCTTGGAATGTTTTTCCTTGAAGCTGATGTTCTTGCTTTTCAGAAAATCTTGAAATGCCTGTTCCACGTGCTCCTGTGCCGTAGCTGTCAAAGGCAAAAGGGTCAGGATGAGGGCGACCCACCCCTGTTTCAATGCTTTCATTGTTCAATATGTTTTTTAGTTCTGTTTTAGTATTTTCATTACATTTCTACGGGTTCTTTGAGTTGGGAAGCTAACACAAACTCCACACTCCCATCTTCTTGATAAACAGGTAGATAACCGCAGGCTTGCATCTCTGCCATCATCACCTGCCTACGCACCTCATTGATTTCTCGCTGTGCAGAATCCAATTGAGCCTTAAGTCGTGCATTTTCCTCTGCCAAAATCCGAATTGCCTCTTCCACTTCCTCTTTTGTCATGTGCCTTTTTTGAACAGGAGCCACTTTCTTCGGCTTCGCTTTGAAAAGCTTTTTGGATGTTTTCGTTTGTTGCAAAACAGCTAATTCCACATTCTCTTTCAGCTCCAGTTGAGAGGAAAGGGCAACTTGCTCGGTTTTCGCTTGCTTTATTTCCACTTTCTCTGCTGTATATTCTGCCAAAGGAGCCACTTCCTCTTCATGATTCCATAGTCTGACACCCACCACGGCAAGCAGCGTAATGGCAGCTGCCACAGTCCAATACCTCGGAAGTTGTCGTTTCCGTTTCGGCATGGATGAAGTGTTTACCTTGTCTCGCTCTGCATCAAACATGGCAAACATTTCGCGATAGGCTTTCCATGCTTCGGGCAGATGCTTTTTCTCCTTGAAATAGCGAGCCAAGAGGTCTTCCTCCTCCAGCGTGCTCGTGCCTTCCATGAAGCGAGTGAGCAATTGTTCGATATGTTCTTTTGAATATGTTTTCATTGCCTTTGTTTCTTTTTGATTTCTTCTAAAAGACTTTTTCGAGCTCGTGCCAAAAGCGTACTGATGGATGTTTCTTGCAGTCCGAGTCGCTCCGCTATTTCCCGATGTGTGAGCCGTTCCACCTGTCTGAGGTGCAAGATGGTTTGTTGCGTGCGAGGCAACTGTTTCAATTTCTGTCTCAGCCATTCCTCATTCTCGCTTTCCTCCAGTCTTTGCATCGGTTCAGACGTATCTACGAAACTGCTGACATGCTCTTCTTCAATCGACACCGCGTGCACGCTGCGTCGCTGGTCGATGGTAAGATTTCGAGCCATGATACTTGCCATATTGCCCAAACGCTTTACCTCCAGTGATTCATGCATCTGCCACAAGCGAAGCATCACTTCCTGCGCCACGTCTTCAGCCAATGCATCATCAGCACCCATGCGCTGACTTGCAACATAAGCTCGCTCACGTAGTTCCTTGGCTATATGTATGAATTCTCTTTCTTCCATCGTCTGCATATATAACGAATTAGTTCCCCTTTTCCAAACAGAAATTAAGAATGTTTAAGAAAGATTTTTCAAAGGCGCATACATTCTTAATGCAATTGTCCTCTATCTTAGTTCGGCATCAAAAGTATTGGAATGGGCTTTTCCAAGTGCTAAAATGAGTTTTCGGAACTTTTCTATAGTGCTTTTTCAATATTGTTGAAAGTTCATATAATATTCCTTGAACTTTCATTCGAAAATCTTTGAACCTTCATTGTAAAATTTTTGAACGTTCAAAAATAAAAAAATGAACGTTCAAAAAAATATTTCTGAACGTTCAAAATTTTTGAAATGAACTTTCAAAAAATCTATAACGAACTTTCAAAATTTTTAAGAAAGCGAAGAAGTTGATTTTGAAAGCCTTAGTAAGGAAGTTGTAGTGACGTTGTGTTACAAATGAAAAGGCTCGATATGATGATGGAATGAGTGAAGGAAAGAGTAGGGAAGAGTGAGAGAGGGGGAGAGGCGAGATGGTATTTTCAGACGTTATATTTTCGTTTTTGGATTTATTTGCATACCTTTGCAACATCAAACTATTAATGATATGGAAGGTATGCAGTTGGGAACATCGCCTGTGATGCAACGCGATGTTCTTGAATTTGTTACAGTTGCCGTTCAGTATTGTGCTTTTCTTGAAAATGCGGAGCTGAAGGAGCGCGAGGAATTTGTGGATACAATCCTGAAGTTGCTTCCTTTACTTTATCTGAAAGGTCTTTTGTTGCCACAGATGGAAGCGGATGAGGACGTGGAGTTGGAGGATGCTGTGACAGAAGAGAATTATGATATTATCCGAAATAATGTGGCATTCGTGATGGGCGAAAAGGACGACTATCTGGATGTGTTTATGGAGGACATGAAATATAGTGAGAGTCCAATTTTGGTGACTGTGAGCGAGAATCTTGCCGACATCTATCAGGACTTGAAAAACTTTGTGAGCGTCTATCGCGATGGGACAGAGGAAACGATGAGTCAGGCGATAGTGGTTTGCAAGGAGAACTTTGAGACCTACTGGGGGCAGCGACTTGTGAATGTGATGAGGGCGTTGCACGAGGTAAGGTTTTGCAGAGATGATGAGGATTGATTTTAAGTGATGATGAAGCGTGTAGAATCAGAAAAATGAAAATTATCAAGGATAAATTCGATAAGAAAGACATACAGAACTTGCCTAAAGTGAAATTTGACGGCAGGATTATAACGGTTATTTCTGAGAGGGAAGCTGAGAAGGCTGTTGACTATTTGCTGCATCAGCCGATTCTTGGTGTTGACTCCGAGACTCGACCTTCGTTCAAGAAGGGTTTGTGCAATCGGGTGGCATTATTGCAAGTTTCAACCCACGACACTTGCTTTCTGTTTCGGCTCAATCGCATCGGTATGCCCGATGCCATAGTGCGGTTGTTGGAAAACGAATCGGTGACGAAGGTGGGGCTTTCGCTCAAGGACGACTTTTTTCAGCTCAAGCATCGTCGTGATTTCACACCATGCAATTTCATTGACTTGCAAGACGAAGTGAAGGAGCTGGGTATTGCTGATATGAGCTTGCAGAAGCTTTATGCCAATTTGCTGGGCGGAAAAATATCCAAGAGCCAACAGCTGTCTAACTGGGAGTGTGATGTACTCAGCGAGGCACAGCAGCAGTATGCTGCCATCG
>CADBXS010000035.1 GCA_902798705.1 uncultured Bacteroidales bacterium | reverse complement strand
AACACCGCTATTTCCCTGGATCCGGAACGAATAGAGATGCGTTATCAACGCGGCCTGATCGAGTTACAACTCAAACAATGGAGTGCTGTCGTGGAGGATATGAACGCGATGATTGCCCGTTATCCGTATTTCCTGCCGAGTTATTATGTAGCGGCGCAGGCGTGCACCAAGCAGGGTAAGGATAAAGCGGCTTACCGGTACAAGGAGCAAGCGGCGGAATTAGAGCAGCGCAAAGAGGAGATCCAGGCACAGCAGGCGAGTCAGCCGAAGACCGATATGCTGATTGCAGACGCCCAGCCGCAGAAGAAAGACTACCGAAAGGAGTTCTCTGCCAATACCGCGCAAAATCAGACAGATCTTCCGGAAGAGGAAGAGAAATATGAATCTCAGACCCGCGGAACGGTGCAGAAACGCCATCAAGACATCGTGTTAGAGTCCAATATCGTACTCAGTTATTACAGTCAGGATTTGAGTTTGAGACGTACGAACTACTACCATCCGACGGTAGATCAACTCAACAAACGGGAAGTGTTACCGGCGGCCTTGCGTTTTACGTGTCAGGAGTTGACCTTGACGGCAGAGATGGTGGATTTCCATTTTGCGGAGATTACCCGTCTGTCGCAGATGATCGACGAAGGACCGACCGCCGCGTTGTATTTCGCTCGAGCGATCGAGTTTGCGGTCGTTCAGGACTACACCAGTGCCATTGACGACTGCACGAAAGCGACCTTGTTAGCCGATCCGGATATGACGCTTATTCTGACCTTCTGCCGTGCCAATTGGCGCTATCGTTTGCTGGAATACCAGCGCGCGACCGGTGAACAGGAAGGAACGGTCAACATGGATGGAGTGGAATCAGAAGTATCGGCTGGCATGAGTACATACTGCGAGAAGGGACACTTCCACAGTCTGACCAACACAGGAACCGAAGAACTGCACTTCTTTGGAGTAGTGCCTGAAGTGAGATAGTTAAGGCTATGGTAGAAATTCAAGATACATTAGTTTCTTTGGACGTGTTCAAAGAAATGTTTTGCTGCGACTACAAGGTGTGTCGCGGTGCTTGTTGTGTGGAAGGGGATGCTGGGGCTCCCGTAGATATGGAAGAAGTGGCAGGACTGGAAGAAGCTGCCGAAGCCGTGTGGGACGAGCTCACGCCTGAGGCGCAGGAAGTCATCAATGAGGATGGGGTGGTGTATATCGACCAAGACGGACAGTTCGTCACGAGCATCGTGAACGACAAGGACTGTGTGTTTGCCGTGAAGGATGCAGAAGGCAATACTCTTTGTGCCATTGACCGTGCTTATCAAGCAGGACGCATCAGTGTGCAAAAACCTATCTCTTGTGCTCTCTACCCCATCCGACTCTCCTATATCGGCGACGATGTCACTGCCGTGAACTACCACCGTTGGGACATCTGCCGTTGCGCTTGCGAATTAGGCAAGCAAAAATCTCTCCCCGTTTATCAATTCCTGAAAGCACCGCTTATCCGTGCTTTCGGACAAAAATGGTGGGACGAGTGCGAACTCGTTGCCCGCGAACTCAAGAAAGCAGGGTATGTGTAAATGAAGAGAGCTTCATTTTAAATAGTCTTTCGTCAGCATATCATAATAGAGCGCTTCCAGTTCTGGCAATGTCAGATTCTCTACGGAGTGCTCTATTTTTCTGATGAGTTCGTTGCGACGCATTTCGTCGTCCTGCTCGAACATTCCTTTGAATTCAGAGTCCATGTTTTTGTGAAATATAAAAACGATAACGAAAACGAAAACCGCCTTTGGATTGGCAAAATGGTCTTCGTCTTCGTTATCGTTTTCGTTGAATAATTAATAGCCGAAAATGTCTTCAAGTGTGAGCTTGTGGATAGTGCCTACACTTTCGAGTTTCTTCATGTCGAGCTCGTTCTCGTCGCCCAACACAGCGTACTTGTATTTGCGACCAGCCACGTTTCTCTTCGAGAAGTTTATGATGTCGTCCATCGTCAGTGTCTTCACCTTATTATATAGTTCGGCATTGATATCGTGGTCGAAACCTCTGCGACGAGCACCAAAATAAGCATTGAGAACACTTGCACCGATGGTACGGTTTGTCTCGTAACGCTTCACGACAGCATCCTTTGCCAAGTTGAAACTCTTCTCCGACACAGGCATGTTCTCAATGATTTCGTTGAACACGTCGATACAATCAGCCATCTTGTCGTTCTGCGAACCAATCACAGCGCGGAAAGTGTTGTGCTGAGTAGGAAGACCTGCAATCGAATAAGCCGCACCAGCCGAGTAAGCCAAACCGCGAGCCTCACGCAGTTCCTGGAACACGATGGCGTTCATGCTGCCGCCGAAGTATTCGTTGAAGATGTTGATGTAAGGAATAAGGTCCTTGTTATACTTCTCACCATTGTCAGAATACATGGTCAACTGCACAGCCTTCGACTGGTAAGGAGCCAAATAAACTTCTGTTGTCGGCGTATTCTGCTGCACGTAGTAATCGTCGTCCGTCAACTGGTACTTGAGGTTCTTCTGAACGCTCTTGTTCACTTTGTGGTACTTGGAAATCATCTTGCTCACCTCTTCCATCGATGAAGGACCGTAGTACATCACTGTCTGTGGCAAGTTCTTCAAGTCCTGCAATTTCTTCAGCATCTGAGCAGGCTGCATGGCGCGGAGTTCGGCTTCCGAAGGAATATCCGTATAAGGGTTCTTTGGACCATAAGTGCAATAAGCCAACAAGCGGCTTCCGCAACTGCTTTGGTCGCTCTTTGCCATTCCACGAGCAGTGAGTTCGTCCTGCACGCACTCGTTGTAAACCTCAGCATCAGGCTGCACATTCTTCAGCCAGTTCTCACACAAAGCCAAAGCAGCCTCCTGGTTCTCTGCCAAGCCGCTGATGCTGATGCGGGTGTCGCTGACGCCCACATTGATGCTTGCATTACAAGCCAACTTGTAGAGCTCTGCCTGAATCTCCTGCAAACTCTGTTTTTTCGTACCAAGATGGTCGAAATAGTTGGAAGCAAACTCCAAGAACTTGTCTTGCTTTTGTCCGTGCTGAACAACAAAAATAAGGTTGAAGGTGCCGTTCTGCTCGTTCTTCTTGTAAAGCAATTCCGCACCATTCTTCATCGTGGTCTTGCTCAAATCCTTGTTGAAATCGACGAAAACAGGATGAATAGGCTCCAACTGACGAGCCTTGATGTTCTCCACGAACTGGCTGCTCTTGTCGCGGTTCATTTCGATTGGCGAGATGGCAGGCTTGTCAATCTTCTTCTCGTTAGGGTCTGGACCTTGACGCTTGTAGATGAGGGCATAGGCTTCGGTCTTGAGATACTTCTTGGCCATGTTCATCACGTCCTGCTTACTAATCTTCGACAGGCGATCCATCAGTGTCACCTTGTCAGCCCAGTCGCGACCAGCAATGAAATAGCTGTACATTTCGCTGGCGCGTCGCTGATTGCTTTCCAGCGCACGCATCTCCTGCAACTTGAGGTTGTTGATGATGGCTTCCAGCATCGACTCGTCGAAGTCACCCTCTTGCAGTTTCTTCACCTCTCCCAGCATCAAGTCTTTCACCTCGTCGAGCGTCTGTCCTTCTTTTGGCACACCCACCAGCATGAACTCGCTGTAGTCTGTCATGCCTTCGTTGAATGCCAAGGCTTCGAGCACTTTCTGCTTCTGCGAAAGGTCAACATCGATGAGACCGCTCTTTCCGTTTTGAAGCACGCTTTGCATGATTTCGAAGTAGTCTGACTCCTGCGTCTTGGCGCCTGGCATTCTCCATGCCACAATCACCATTTCCTGCTGCAAGCCCCACACTTCAGCGCTCTCAATCTTCGTCATCGGTCCTTCGTCCTGATATTGCAATTCAGCTATAGGTCCGCTTGGCTTCCAATCGCCAAAATACTTGTCGATGATGGCTATGGTCTTGTCGAAATCCAAGTCGCCACTCATGGAGATTGCCACATTGTTTGGCACATAGTATTTCTTGAAGTAGTTCTCAATGTTCACGATGGAAGGATTCTTTAGGTGCTCCTGTGTACCGATGGTGGTCTGCATGCCGTAAGGATGATGAGGGAAGAGCATCTTGTTTGCCTGTTCAAACACCTTGCGGAAGTCGGAAGTCAAACTTCGGTTGTATTCCTCGTACACAGCTTCCAACTCTGTGTGGAAACCACGAATCACCATGTCTTTGAAGCGGTCTGCCTGCACGATTGCCCAGCTTTCGATGGCATTCGAAGGGATGTCCTCCTGATAGACTGTTTCATCCGTGCTGGTGTGGGCATTGGTGGCGTCCGAACCTATGGCAGCCATCAACTTGTCGTATTCATTGGCGATGGAATACTTCGAAGCCTCGTAGGAGATGGAGTCAATCTGGTGGTAGATGGCCTTACGCTGATCTGGGTCGGTTGTCTTGCGATACACTTCGTAGAGATTGCGAATCTGGTCGAGCAGAGGCTTTTCGGCAGCGTAATTCTGCGTGCCAAACGAAGTCGTACCCTTGAAGAGGATGTGCTCCAAATAGTGAGCCAAACCTGTTGTCTCATGTGGGTCGTTCTTGCTACCCGTTCTCACGGCAATGTACGTCTGGATTCTTGGGCGGTCCTTGTTCACGCTCAAATAGACCTGAAGGCCGTTGCTGAGCGTGTAGATGCGAGCTTTGAGCGGGTCGCCCTCATAGCTTTTGTACTGATAGTTCTTCTGGGCACTGACAGTCAGCGCCATCATAAGAAGAGCTAACAAGAAGGAAAAACTTTTCTTGTTCATTTTATTGATCTGTATTTATTGAAATCTCTATTTCACCTTTGCCAAGAACTCTCTCAGCGCTTCTTCCGACACATCGCCCAACTGGTACTCGTGCTCTGCGTCGTCGCGCACCATGTGGAGCCAGCATTCGTAGGCTTCTTCGGCTTCCTTGAGCCAGAAGTCCAAGTCGATAAACATGGAGCCACCCAACTTCTGCATCAGTTGCTGTGCATAGTCGTAGGCATTGGAAGCATAGTCGGCATGAATCTGCTGGAGCACAAGCGTGAGTTCCTCTGTAGAACCGATGGCACCCGATGCCACATCATCTACGATGCGCTGAATCTCAGCCTGTGGAGCCAACATGCCACACACATCCACCCAGCGGTCCACACCTGCTTCGTTGCTTGAGTCGTGGCTTGAATTGAGTACCTCGCGGATAAAGAGCTTGATGGCCAAGTCATAATAGCGAATACCCTTCACGGCAGCACTGCGCTTGATGAGGCAATTCTGGTAGGTGAATACATCGCCACTTTCCTCTTCCACCATTTTTTCGAGCAGCTGTTTGCCTTCGAGCACGCTCTGGATGATGAACGGATTAGGGAAAGCGAAGTTGATGAGGTCCTTGCGATTACCCCTTGGACGGAGGTCACGCTTTGGCCATTTGTTCACGTCGCGCCATGTGCCCACGGTCTTCACGTTGATGCCTGGCACCACATAGGTCTTGCCCTCGCTTGCCATCACATAGCTGAAAGGCAGAGAGCGCAAGTCGGGATGTTGCGTGAGCTTGCCCATCACCATTGTGAACGTACCAATCTGCGCTGGCCAGAGGATATGGCTGCCTGAAGCAGTCTTGGCACCACGTTCCAGCACGCCGTAGTGGATAGGTCCCATCTTGTAGGCGTGGTTGCTTTGGTTGGTGTTCGAACCTGCGTTGTAGAAGGAGAACTCGCCACCAATGAGCAGTGTGCTCTTGTGGTGAGATGTGGCGAACGGTCCGCAGAAAGCGGCGCACGACTCGCCATTGTCCATGTAGGCATTGGCGAAGAACACAGATGCCTCGGAACTGAAGCCCTTGCCCACATGAACACTTTCGCCCACGAACGAGCTATATACCTTAGCACCATCGGTCACTGTTGCACCTTCAGCAACTATAGAGCTTTCCAAAATCACGTCGGGACCGATGAATGTTGGCGATTCCTCCGAACTCAAGATGGTTGATTCCGTGAGGCAGCTGGCACCCTGAATGTCGCAGGCTTCGCCCACCAACACATTGTTCATGTTTCGGAGTCCCACAATGCGGGAACCTTTTCCGATGGTTCCATGCTCCATGCGTGGACGAGCCGACACCTCGCGAAGAGCCATTTGGCGCACAGATTTGTTGTCGAGCATCAACTGGGCAATCTGAGCCGTTAGCTTGTCGTAAAGCACCACATTTTCCTCGCCGCCTTCGTTCAGCACCGCCACTTCCGTACCGTTGCCAAACAGCGGTGTGCCCTGCACGTTCATCACACCCACATTGCTGATGAATACGCCGTCGGCAATGTCGTAATTGCTGATATATCCATTCACATTTTCAATCAAGCAGTCGCTTCCGATGCTCACGTTGCGCAAGGTTGCATTGTGGATTCCGCAACGCTTCTCAAACCCTTCTTCCACTTCTATCGTTCCCGAAATGCCACCAATCGACACATTTCCGTAAAAATTCACGTTGCTCAAAGCATCCACACGGAAGTCATCGTCTTCCACTTCAATGCCGAGCCAGTTTTCAGCCGAACAACCTTGTTCAACCAAAAGTTCGATTTCTCTGTCAGTAAGTTTTCGCATATTATTCTGAGTTTATAGGTTTCTTGTAAATCTTGTCTCCAATCTTCCTTCTTGCAAGAAAAAAATGGTGTAGGAGAGGAGAATCCACTATTCTTCTTCCTCGTTGATGTTCTGATACAAAAAGTCGTTGTATGGATATTTCTGCACATGGAGCTCACGCACTTTCTTGTACATCAGGCTCTTCAGTTCTGGAATGTTGGTCTTTTCCTTGGCAGAAATGAAGAAGCAGTCCTCGCCAAGCTTTGCCATCCACGTCTGCATCAGTTCGTCGAGCGTGATGTTTTCGCGAGTCTTTGGAGTGAGGTCGTCCTCGTCCTTCTCCACCCACGTGTAGGCATCAATCTTATTGAACACGATGATGCTTGGTTTGTCGGCAGCGCCGAGGTCGCCCAATGTTTTTTCCACTACGTTGATTTGTTCCTCAAAGTCGGGATGCGAAATATCCACCACATGAATCAGCAGGTCTGCCTCACGCACTTCGTCGAGTGTCGATTTGAAGGAATCCACCAAGTCGGTTGGCAATTTGCGAATGAAGCCGACCGTATCGCTGAGCAGGAATGGCAGGTTGTCGATAATCACCTTGCGCACCGTCGTGTCGAGTGTTGCAAACAGTTTGTTTTCTGCAAACACGTCACTCTTCGACAAAAGGTTCATGATGGTTGACTTTCCCACATTGGTATAGCCCACAAGTGCCACGCGAATCAGTCTGCCACGGTTCTTGCGCTGCGTTGTCTTCTGGGTGTCGATGTCTGCCAGTCGCTGTTTCAGCAAAGCCATGCGGTTGCGGATGATACGTTGGTCCATTTCGAGCTGTGTTTCACCAGGACCTCGCAGTCCCACGCTACCACCACGCTGACGCTCCAGGTGGGTCCAAAGTCGTGTGAGTCGCGGAAGCATATACTTGTATTGTGCCAGCTCCACCTGTGTCTTGGCAGCCGATGTCTTGGCACGCATGGCAAAAATATCCAGAATCAAACTCGTTCTGTCCAATATCTTGATTTGCAATTCTTTTTCAATGTTTCTGATTTGCTTGGCTGTCAGTTCGTCGTCAAAAATCACCATACCTACCTCGTCGGGAAGATGTTGTTCGCGAGGGTCGGTGATGCCCGATTCGAGATACATCTCCAAAGCCTGTTCGCGAGCATCTTCCTGTTGCTTGATGAATTGCTTAATTTCGTCCAACTTTCCACTACCTATGTAGGTCACACTGCTGGGTCCATTCACACGCTGTGTATAGCGCTTGATGACCTTTGCTCCTGCCGTTTCGGCCAAAAACTCCAATTCATCGAGGTATTCGTTTGTCTTTCGCTCATTCTGCTGAGGTGTTATCAGACCAACAATTATCGCCGTTTCCACCTTTACCTCAGTAATCACAAATTCTTTCATTCAGTATCGTTAATTCACAATTTTATATGATGCTTATTCCTATGATTCATTGCTCACTCGTTCTGACTACCATCATCCCTTTCAGCAAGCCATACTTTCCAACTTGCAAAGATAAAACAAAATCATTTTTACGACAAATTTCAAGCTCGTTTTTTTGCACTATCTTTTTCCATTCTCTTTCCTTACGTCAGAACGGGCTTCATGTATTTCTCATTTTTCGTATGTATAAACGCATTGGAGAATAATAGCTGAAAGGCTTCGAATGTACTGGAATTCTCCTTTGGTGTTAAGGAATCATTCCTTCGATTATAACGAGTCAATCCTTTGATTTTACTGAAATGCCGAGCCCTCAACGTTGACACGGCGAGCCTTCGCCATCGCAACGCCGAAGGCTCGCCGATTCGATAACGAGCCTTCGGCAACTAGTTGAACCTTTAGCTCGGCGTAAGCCAATTCAAATAAAAGGTTCAGTAGATCCACACATGTGATTCTGAAAATCCCCAAAAGTAAAGCGCGAACCTCAATTTTCGAGGTTCGCGCTTTACTGCGATATTATCAAAAAAGTCCGAATTCATCGGAAGATTTTCATTGTAAATCCACCACTCTTTTGTTTCTCAACACGTGTAGTAAGACCTTTCCTATCTCTTTACTTCACGTAGGAAGCCAAATTTGTGAGGTGCATGTCGCCTTCGCGAAGGAACGTGTCGTGCATAGCGAATGCAGCACTGAGCTTGTGAGCTGTGTGGCCCTTGTCGGCAATCTTGAGGTAGTCCCAAAGCAACTGCTTGTAGTCAGGGTGAGCACAGTTCTCAATGATAGCCTGTGCACGCTCGCGAGTGCTCTTGCCACGGAGGTCGGCAACACCCTGCTCGGTCACGATGATATTCACGTCGTGCTCTGTATGGTCGATGTGTGAGCAGAATGGAACGATAGAACTAATCATGCCGCCCTTTGCCACGGATGGACAGGTGAAGATGGAAATGTAGGCATTGCGCTCGAAGTCGCCCGAACCGCCAATACCGTTCATCATCTTTCCGCCGCAAATCTGAGTGGAGTTAGCGTGTCCGTAGAGGTCCACCTCGATGGCTGTGTTGATGGCAATGACTCCCAGTCGGCGAATCACTTCAGGGCTGTTGGAGATTTCGCTCTGGCGAATCACAAGCTTGTTCTTGAAGAGGTCGATGTCGTTGTAAATGCCCTGAAGCACATCGTTAGTCACAGTGAGTGAGCAAGTAGATGCAGAAAGCACACGACCCTTACGCATCAAGTCAACCACGGCATTCTGAAGCACCTCTGTGTAGATGTTGAATGCTGGCACTTCTGGATTGTTACCAAGTGCGCCGAGGATAGCGTTGGCGGTTGTGCCTACACCGCTCTGGAATGGAAGGAATGTCTTTGGGATGATGCCACGACGAACGTCTGCCATGAGGAAGTCGGCAACATTCTCACCAATCTTATCGGTAATAGGGTCAGCACCCTTGAAGTCGCGTGCCTCGTCTGGGAGATTACATTCAACTACACCCACAACCTTCGATGGGTCAATCTGCAAATAAGGAGTACCGATGCGGTCGCCTGGATGCTCGATTGGAATCACCTTGCGCTGAGGTGGGTCGAGTGGTTCGTAAACGTCGTGCAAACCAATCGACTTAGGGCTATGGAAAGCATTGAGCTCGAGAATGATACCTTTCTTTGCAAGACGTGCGGCTGTTGGAGCAATACCGCCTGCTGCAGTGAGATAAACTTTTCCGTCAGGTTCGATAGCACAAACTTCAAGGATTGCCCAATCCACATCACCCATAAAACCATAGCGCAGTTCCTGAGCCATCTGACTCAGGTGAATATCGTTGTAGGCAATCTCTCCTGCATTGACATGCTTGCGGAAAGTAGCATTTGTTGTGTAAGGAGCACGGTAGCGAATGGCATTTTCGTCAGAAAGAACTCCGTCGCAGCTCTGTCCTGTTGAAGCACCTGTAAAAATGCCAATCTGATAAGGGCGACCTGCCTCATGCTCTGCGTGGGCAATCTTTGCAATCTCTGCAGTGACAGCCTTTGCTGTGCCAGCAGGCGTGAAGCCACTAAGAGCGATATTATCACCGTTTTTCACCAATGCAGCTGCCTCAGCAGCTGTGATTCTTGTAAAAGCCATAAAATTGTAGAAGATGTTATATTTTAAATTGTTATCTGAATTTCAACGTGCAAATTTACGAATACTTTTCCATACGAAGACACATTTCACTTGTTTTTGTGCGAAATTTCTACTTTTGGTTGTATTGTTTTCCGTTTTTTTGTAACTTAGCGCGCTAATTCCTACAAACATTAATCAATTAACTATACATACACACATGGAAAACGGCAACAGTACAAAAATCCAGAACAAAGTGACATTTAAGGACATGAAAGAAGGTGTCAAGGATGAATTTGGTGTTTACTACAGTGCTGATGGTAAACGAATGTTGGGTTGCGACAACAAGGTGGAGCTGGAAGAATATGTCATCAAGGACGGAACCGAAGTGATTTGTTCTGTGGCATTCGACAGCATCGTTGGTCTCAAGCACATACAGATTCCTAAGAGTGTGAAAGTCATTGGCGAATTTGCCTTCTACAAGAGCTTCGATTTGGAGGAAGTCATTATTCCTGGCTCGGTGGAGCACATCGGTCGCAGTTCGTTCGCTCGTTGCGAAAGTCTGAAGAAGGTGGTGCTGGAAGAAGGCATCAAGTCGATTGAAAAGGACATGTTCGCCGAATGTGTTTCACTCAGCGACATATCTCTGCCAAGCACACTCGAGCGCATTGAGGACAGCGCATTCTACGTTTGTCGTTCGCTCGAAAAACTCGACATTCCAGAGAGCGTTACTTACATTGGAGAGGACGTGTTCCGCGCTTGCCAAAATCTGAAAGATGTGAATCTCCCTCAGGGGCTGCAGAACATCGGAAGCTTCGCCTTCTCCTACCTTGCTTTGGAAAATGTCACCATCCCTGGATCGGTTAAGAAAATAGGCACTTGTGCTTTCTACCATTGCAAGCAGCTTGTCGAAGCTACCGTCGAAGAAGGTGTTGAACAGTTGGGCGAAGGCATGTTCGAAGGTTGTGTTGCCTTGAAGAAAATCACCTTGCCAGACTCCGTGACAAGTGTGAAGAAAGGCATTTTCAACAACGAAGTGAAAATCGAGCACATCGTCATTCCGAATGGCACGATAAAACGTTTCGAACGCTTGTTCCCTAACCAGGCAGGACAGCTCGAAATCGACGAGAACGTACAGGGACGTGACGACGAAGAATTACCTGTTCCAGAAGAAAAACCAAAACGCCGTCTTTTCGGTATCTTCAAATTCTAAAGCCAAAGACAGATTAAAAATACATCTATTCATGCACTCTTTCATATTTTTCTTGAAGCGCTCTGCTTCTTGTTTCATCACGACGCTTCTGCTGTGCGTGAGCTCATCCGTTTCAGCTCACGACTTCGAAGCCAACAACAACGGCACGACATTCTACTTCAACCTCGCTAAGGGAGGTAAAGCCGTTGAAATCACTTTCCAAGGCACCCAACCACAGGATGTGGATGACGAATACAAAGGGGAAATCATCATCCCATCTGCCATCACCTACGAAGGCAACACCTATCCCGTAACCGCCATTGGCGAAGGAGCTTTTCAGGGATGTGCCGAACTCATAACAGTTCACATACCAGCTTCAGTCACCTCCATCCAAGACCGTGCTTTCCTCGATTGCAAGCGACTCACCTCCATCTTTTACAATTTGCCTGCATCGGAGGTCTTCCCCATTTCAGAAACGACATTCCTGAATGTCAATCCGATGATTATTCTCAATGTTCCTGGCCCAAGTCGTTTGGCTTTCCGCAAGGAGAAGGGTTGGGCTTCCTTCACGAACATCATCTCTACTGACGAATTTCAGGAGGCACCAACTCTCAGTGCCACTGCCTCTCATCCTGTTGATCTCACCGTTCGGGAAGAACCAGTCGTCAAGGCAATCCCAGTAGCAAAGACAAAGGAAAAAGCTGCCAAGAAAGAAAAGGTAGAGAAGGTGGCAAAGACGAAGGAAAAAGCTGTCAAGAAAGAAAAGGTGGAGAAAGTGGTTAAGAAGGAGAAAGCTGCCAAGAAAGAAACTACAGAGAAAGTAGTTAAGAAGAAAAAAGTAGATAAGGCAGCTCAGAAAGCAGCAGATGAAAAGGCTGAAAAGGAAAGGGCTGAGAGAGCGGCAAGAGCAGCAAGAGCGAAAAAAGCCCAGAAGGCTGCACGGAAGGAATATGAAGAAAAGATGAAGGCTGAAAAAGAAGCGAAGAAAGCTGCCAAGAAAGCGGAAAAGAATACAAAGGCAAAGAAGGCTTCACAGACCACACTTCTTGTGCCTTCTTTCATGAGGGAGAAAATGGAGGAATCCGCTCAAACTGAAACTGCCGTCGAACAACCTGTAGCGGTGGAAACCCACGAAGAGCCTGCCGCAGTCGTTCCTGCCGAACCCGTTGCCGCTCCTGTCGTTGAGGAGCCCGTTGCCGCTCCCGTAGTTGAGGAGACCGTTGCCGTTCCCGTTGTGGAGCCCGTTTCAGCTCCCGTAGTAGAAACCGTTCCTGCAACGTCCGATGCAGGTTCCGTTGCCGGTCCAGCTCACCCAGAAGAACTCACCTCATTTGTCAACACCATCAACAACTCCTTGCCAAAGAGCCTGGGTGCTGGCGTCGGCATTATAGAGGAGAAACTGATTCTTGAGGATGGTTTCGTCATCTTGCCATACAGCGTGGATGAAAACATGAATCCAAACATCGACGCCCTGCTGAAAGCATTAGGCAAGAGCCTCGACAACAACGACATCGACAAGCTTTTCGACTTGAGTGTCCCTCGGAACCGTCAACTCGTGAAGATGTTGGCAAAGACCAACTACGGCTTGAAGTACCGTTATCAAGCCAGCAAGCATCCCGACCTCTTTGTCGAGAAAGTTGTTAAATCAGAAGACCTGAAGAAATACTAAATGATGAATGAAAAATGAAGAATGAATTTTACAATTCTCATTCGATTTGTCATCTGAATGCTTGTAAAATTCATTCTTCATTTTTCTTTTTTAATTCTTAATTCTTAATATCCACCAGTCCATCCCTATACACCGTCACGCTCTTGCCTTTGCGCACGATGCGAAGATGGAAGTTGGTAAGTGGTTTGTAATACCACTTGCCGTCTGTTCCATTGGCTTTCACCCAGTCGTCGCTGTTGCCTAATTTGCTCACGCTGCGATAGGTCTTGTTACCCACTTTCAAATAAGGCTTCTGCGTCTCTGCATCCACACCATATTCCATGTCGCTCACTTGTAGCAACGCACCTGTTGCATGACCTTCCGCCAAGTGCATGTCGGCATCTACACACCATTTCTTCCCTTTCACCTCCACGCTTTTCACGCCCTCTGCCGTGTTCACTGCGAGTGATATCGTCTGCCGAACACTGGTTTCACCTTGTGCTTTCTTCATCGGTGAAACCGTCGATGCCGCACCGCTTTCCAACTGTCCCATGATGCGAGTAGGATAACCGTCAGGGAATCGGGAACATTTCAACCAATAATAGTAGTCGCCGTTCATCCACACTACACGCAGGTCGCTTCCCACAGAACCTGGCAACACGTATGGGCGCACATTGTTCTTTTCCGAGTTCCAGGTGATGGCTTCCTTCGTGGTCACCACACCTGCTTCGTTCAGTGTGTATTTCCAAATCTCATAGACTTCCTTGCCCGACTGGTTTTTCGTTGGCAACGAACAATACACGGTGTTCACATCGTCGGGGTCGATAGCCATTCCTGCGCTGTAGCAGTTCTCTGTCTGTAGTGATTGGTGGAACCATTTGCCAGCATCTGCAATGTCGGTGATACGCCATTTCCCTCCATTCCATCGAGCATAATAGTATTCATGTCGTTTCTTGTCGGGCGAAATGCGGACGAAGGCCACCACTGGATTTTCCTCCTTGTCTGTCGTAATTTGGAACACCCAGCAGCGGGAATTCTCAGGCGAATCAATCACCGTCAGCGGATATTGCTGCTTGTAGTCGTCGCGTTTGAACACCTTGAATTTCCCTTCGGAAATGGTGCTCAGCACTTTGCCGTTCACGTCGCACAACTGTGGTTCCTTTCCTGCATTGATGTTGATAGTGTTGAAATAGAGCCAGTTGGGCAATTCATTGTCGGGGTGTCCCGTCGTGTAACTCACGTAAATCTTGTCCTTGCCATTGCTCTGATACTTGGCGTATGGGCGTGCTCCCGTACTTTGCACCATCTGGAAAGGCCCCCATTCAATCTTCACGTCATCATTAGCATCAGGCATAGACAGTTTGGCAATTGTCGGATGCCAACCGATACCGCGCCAGCAAAGGTAGATGTGTTGAGGGTCTTCGCTTAGGATGAATGGCGAAGGATAGGTTGTATTGTTCTCCACCTCGATGATTTTTTCATCGCCCATGCAGGTGATGTCTCCTGCACGGCGCGAAATGCGGTAGTAGAAACGTGGTTCATCCGTGTGGCGCGTGTAGAAAATCATGATGCGTCCATCGGGCAATGCCAAGAACGTTGGGTTGTTGTGGTCGTCGGGTTGAAAGTAGGAGCGCACCAGCACTTCCTCCGACGTGTTGCGCTTGTAGTCGAGTTGCAACGCACGCACTGCACCATGGTTGTCGATGTAGCCCACGTAGGCAGCGTCGGTCTTACCCTGTTTCACACGAATAGCACGAGGATCGGCAAACCAGCACCATGCACCTTCCTTTGCCAATTCGGTTCCGCTATAACTCACCTGCTGCGCCATTGCCTTTCCGCCCATCAGCGTCATCATCAGGCATACAGCCATCTTCACAGTCCAATGATTCTTTTCCATATTCCTAAATTTTATTTCATTCTTCATTTATCAATTCCCCAGTATCATATTCACGATGCCCACCACATCGCTGATATCCACACCGTTGTCGTCATTCACGTCAGCTGCTGACAAGTTGAACACAGCAGGAGTCGTTCCCAAAATGTAATTGACCGTTGCCACCACGTCGCTGATATCCACTTTTCCATCTTCGTTCACATCGCCCTTCATCACAAGTGGACTAAATGTAAGTCGGAACGCGTCGGCACTCCACCACGAACTGCCCGTCGTGTTCAGAGCCACCGTCAGTTCATCGCCTTTGTTCACCGTTACGGCATCCAGTGTCACCTTTCGCCAGCCTCTCTGATACTCACTGCCAGCCTGAGTGGCATCGCCCACACCCGTAATGGTGGCACTGGCACTTTCACCTGAACTGCTGGTGGCACTGAGTGTCAACTGGTGTGATGAGTTGCCACGCAACATGGCGCTCAAAGCATATTTTCCGGCAGGCAAACAACTCACCACCTGTGTCATCGACGATTTGTAGGAACCCTCTTCCCAATAGTCGAAATAGCGGTTGTCATTGTCACCGTCGTAGGATTGTCCCGTTATGGAACCCACTTTCACCGCCTTCCAGCAGCGATAATTGTCCTGATAGCTGGCGTCGGCATTGCGGATGAATCGCGATGCATCCCAACTTCCGTCTGCCTGTTTCATCATCATGTCGAAAAGCACTTGGTCATAGCGTGCCTTCACGTCTTCAGCACTTTCGTTCACCAGCACATCCTCTTCTGTTCCCAAATATAGAAGTTCGAAATTATCGGCACCAGCCCAGCGAGCCGTCATGACACCCACATTTCGCACACCTACGCGCAAATTGCCATCCCTCACGATGATGCGGTCAATGGTTTTCCACTTTTGTGTGTCCATCTCGCTGTCTTCCATCACTGGCGCAAAATAGAACTGGTCGGAAGTCTGTGCATAAAGCCCCACGGCACCATTTACTGTAGCACTTGCCACACCATTGGTGGAGTTGAACACATTGGCTTTCAGTTCATACACACCGTTAGCCAGTCCTGTCACGTCTTGATAGTAGTTGAACTCCTCGGCTGGCGTTGGGTTCCACACTTCGAAATAGGTGTCTCCACTCGATGCCTTCGTATATCCATTCTGTGCATCCCGTGTGCAAATCCATCCCTCAATCTCTGAGAAACTGCTGGCCACGACAGTCGGATTCACAAGTAGTCCTTTGCTTTTCACAGCCTCGGAAGTGGCGCTGGCTGAATTCATCGTCGTTACCACCACCCGATAGAGGTCGGAAGTCGAAGCAGCATTCACCGCCACGCCTCTTATTTGCACACTGACGGATTCCAACTGCGAGCGGTCGGTCACTTCAGCCACCTTCGTCCACGTCCGTCCGCCATCCGTACTGCGTTCCACCACCAAGGTCTTTGTCCAGTCGGTATTACGGTTGCTAATCGTGAAAGTCAAGCTCTCATTGCCCGACACCATTAGCGTTGGAGTTTGCACCTTAGGAGCTGTAAACACAGGCACTGGTTGCTTTTTGGCATTGTAGGCAAAGGTGGAACAGTTGTCGCGATAGAACTGCCCCATCGGAGTCACCCATCCATCATCCTTACTGATGGCCCAGCGATACCACTCTGAGTCCCAGTTATAAATAGAATAGCGTTCCACAAACGAGCAAGTGTCGAGCATTTCCACGATGGCTTGCACATTCCTTCTCACCGTTTCGTATTGATCTGAAGTGATTGCAGCCGTCCACGAAGCGCCATAGTTCCACTCCGTAATCCAAATCGGTCTTTTCGTCTTTTCGTATAACCACTTCAGTGTATTGTACCAAGCACCTGCGCCATTTGCCTCATTCGCGCCCCAATAGGCATGGAAGGCCACAAAGTCGCAGCGGTAGCCCTTCTTGTCAACCTCATTGGCAAAATCGATGAGATACGTTCCTCTTGTCGGTGCAGGCGAACCAATGCGGGCACCAGTTTGCTGGAACGAAGGACAATAGCTTGCAGCAACCGCAGCTGCTACCGTGTCGCCGCAACTGCATCCCGAGTGCTGTTCCTTATGCTCAGGCTCGTTCAGGGAGAGAGTGGCTGTCGCTTTCTTCTTGCTCTTGATTTCATCCATCGACGGCCACCACAAATGTTGGCGGATAGGAATGTACTCGTAATCGTTGGCAGAATTCTTGTCGGCACTCCATGAATAGAACCAAGTGCCACGAATTTTGTTCATCTGGGCAGGAAGCTCATCTTTCCCTGCCGACGTGCACCAGCCTTTTTTTGACACATATTGCCATTCCTTCACGAACACCGACGTCACTCGCTGGTCGAGCGGTGTAGGCAAATCCACTTTCAGGTCGGCATGGTCAGCCACATACACTCGGCTATAACCACTGCCGTTCGTGCCTGTTGCAACGGTCGCCATGTAGCCACGCTTCAGTGTGAAACTGCGCATCACATTGCTGTTGCTGCCCAAATCCGTGTGGGAATCCACATTCAGGACAAATGAGTTTCCTGTCTGTCCTGTCGAGCGATATCCCGTGAAAGGGGCGTCGGGCAGAGGAATCACCACAGCACCATTCAGATAAATCGCCACGCGGCAATTCACCCCGTTCTGTGCCGTTGCACCCTTTATCCTTACATATTTCAGATAGGTGGAAATCACCTTGCTTGGCACCACATTATCCAGCACCAACCAAGTGTCCATGCTGTTCAGATTGACCGTTCCCGATAGAATCGGTGCATCGTTGTCAACGATGTGTATATCCGTGGCAGTGCTGAGCGACACGTTCTTGTTTTTCAACTGGATATAATCCACCTCCTTGATACCCCATTCATTGGTATAGACCGACGACACATAGTTCTGCTCCGTTGTCTCTATGTCGGTCGAAGTGGCAGGGATGATGCGGAAGGAGGCATGGGAACCCTTATGCTTGTCGTAATACACACTCACGTAGTTACTATCCTTGGCACCTCCGTCAATTCCCAATCGCACATTCGTGTTGTGCTTGTTCCTTATATATCCATAAACGCCCACTTCCGCTGTCCATTTGAAAGCATCAATATTCGACTTCGACTTTTGCAGCAGCACGCTGTAGTTGTTCGATGTGGAAGCTGCAAGGTAGTAGCCCGTACCCTTATGCTTCAAATACACATAGCCCGTCGTGCCCGTAGCTTCAGCCACGAACGTATAGTTGCTGGCATCGCCCTTCGTACCAAAAGCCGACAGCGCAGGACCATCGCCAGCCTCATTCAGTCCCAAATACTTGTCATAGATATTGAGGGCGATGTAATATTCTCTCCCTGCCTGAAAACCATCAGCCCACACACAGACCGACACCCAAAGGCACAAAACCAAAGTAAATAAGCGTTTCATCCTATATTTCATATTCTTCATTCTTATTGTTACCGTAAGCTTCGGTTTTGCCGAAGCCTCTTTGGCTGCAAATTTAGCAATTATTTTCTGAATCTTCTTTACACCTCTATTTTTTTGTTGTAACTTCGCACCCGCAAATCAGCATCCCATTTTTAATGGAAATTCAACAACTACAGAAAATATATGCTATGCACCCGGGGGTGAAGGCGCTGACTGCTACATTGGGGAGTAAACAGAAAACTATACAAGTTTCTGGATTGCAAGGTAGCTGCGCTCCAATGGTGTTTGCCGCACTAAATATCCCTTCGGAGAGTATGAAAGGGGATTGTCCTTTCCTCTTTATCTTGGATGATGAAGAAGAGGCTGGTTATTTCTATCACGACTTAACCCAGTTGATGGGGCAGGAGCAAGTGCTGTTCTTTCCCAGTAGTTACAAACGTGCAATCAAATACGGACAACGTGATGCTGGCAATGAAATCCTTCGCACAGAAGTGTTGAGTCGCATCAGTTCCCTTAACTCTCAACTTTATATTGTAACTTAT
>CADBXS010000034.1 GCA_902798705.1 uncultured Bacteroidales bacterium | reverse complement strand
ATTGGAAATGCAAAGACTCCATCAACTCTGGTAGATTTACCATTACCAAATATTCTTATCCTTCTCCGTTGGTTAAGATGAAGTTCTTGCGTAACAATATGGATAAGATTGGCGAGATTCCTGGCCCACAGTTTCTTGTCAAGAATGAAAGTGCGGACACACTTTATGGGGAATGGCTTCCAGGCTTTTTATGGGGTTCACTTTCCAGATGGGTTGAAGGAAAATATGTGGGAAATCTCGTCGGTCAGATTTGTACAGACTGGGACTACGAACCACCACTTTATCCTGACTCCGTTAAAATGGCATGGGTGGCGAGTGACGGGAAGAGAGTCCCTCCTGGCAAGTACCGATTCAATTTGTATTATTCCACAGAGAATAACATAAAAGGCGCAGCAACGAAAATTTATGAATCCGATACTTTCAGAGGGTGGAGTTCCGTACAAAACTGGCACCTGTTGACATGTGAGTTTGAAACAAAGGAGCTCTTCAATCCCCTTTCACAATAGTAAATCTGAATTTATCAGCAAAACTGATAAGCATAATTCTATAGATGCTTTACCTTTGCAACAATATCCAAAATAACAAAAAGTATCAGTATGAAAACTATTTATGAATGTTCGCAAAGTAAAACCGTGAAGTGGATTACCGCCATTTTCATCTTGGTTGTGGTTCTCGGTGTCATGATAGAGATTTACTACGTCTCTAAGGGAATGAATGTTACTGGTGCCATTATCGTGTCAGCAATCCTACTTGCTGTCGTTTTCTCTTGTTTCTTCATATTTCCATTATATATATTATCGGACGATGAAGGAATAGGCATCCGTACGCTCGCTCGGACAATACGAATACCGTTTGAAAGCATTGACCATATTGAACGAATGGACGACCAGCACCCATTGTTCGTGAACAAAGGGAAAATAGGTAAGGTAACAGTGGGCTTTTCGTATCAATGGGGAATGTTCAGTGCAGGAAACACAATTCGTCTTTTTGGAATAGGTGGTGTATTCGGATATATTGGGTGGTTTCATACGAAGGGGATTGGCACATTCCGCTCGTACGTCACAGATGCCAACAAAACGTTTTTGATTTATCGCACTAAAGGCATGCCTATAGCCATCAGCGTGGACGAACCGGACGAGTTTATGCCCTATTATCTGAAAGGAGGTACGAAATGAATTTGCTTTATGATTTCTCTTCAGCCCTTTTACAAGCTCGGCAACGAAAGGGTATAACGCAAGAACAGATTGCTTTTTCCTTGAACATATCCCAAGCAACGTACAATGCCTGGGAGTGCGGACACCGTATTTGCCCTTACAAACATATCGTTGCTCTCATCAGTTATTTTGACGATGAGCAGTTCACTCGCTGTATGCTCCGAATTCTGCTGTCTCTACAGCACAATATGGCAGGATTGAACAGAAAATCGATAGCTGAGTTGAACACCTACTACATGAAACTTATTGCTTTGCTTGCCGATGAATGTGCAGAATGGTTGAAGACATTGCAGTAATGGCATAAAGCATTGCAGTCTCTACATTCCCATTTATGAGCGAGCCGAGAAAAGAGGGAAAACTGTTTTCACTATGCCGAGGCGAAACTATCAAAGCCAAAGACACCTCTGAATGTACTGAATCATTCCTTCGCTTTTACCGAATCTTTAGTTCGGCGTAAGCCAAACGCCGAGCCCTCAACGTATTTATAGCGAACCTTCGCCATCGCCACGCCGAAGGCTCGCCAAGTCGATGACGAACCTTCGGCAACTAGTTGAACCTTCAGCTCGGCGTAAGCCAATTCAAAGAGTTGGCTCAGTCAATTCCCACATGTACCTCAGATAATCCCCTAAAACAGCCCCCTCCAACTCCCCCAAAGGGGAGGGGAAGCCATCCGGATTGAGAAGCTAACGCCCATGCTGATGCCCCTATTTCCCTATTTCAACTTTGCACCAACTGGTGTAAAGATTTGCTTTCTGTATATTTTTTTCATAACTTTGCAAAAAATAAACAAACAGATAAATCAGGAATTTAGCGTTATGAAAAAGATCTTAATATGTATTCAATTTCTGTTATTAACGACCGTTGCTTATGCGACTGGTCAAGACAGTGATGTTATTTATATTAATGGTACTCGTTGGGCGTTGTTGGACAGGCCTGTATGCAGAGATTCTTTGTTGTACCATCACTTGAAGGCTGTGCTACCTGCAGAACGCCATATTACTACAGCCAACTGGGATGGCTTCACCTCATATTGGAGCATTGAGGAGGACGTATTCTACCTCGACAGTATACGATGTGAACACTATGATACAAATAGTCGCAAAATTATAGGTGAGCGCATTCCAAACGACACATTGCTTCGTGTTTTCAAGAATTTTGTCGAAGGAGAGCGTATTGTGGCCAGTTGGCTGACGGACGACATTCGTGTGGCTACGGGGAAAATGATTTACTATCAGCACATGGGGTTTGAACGAAACTATGAACACGAACAAATCTTTACAATCCGTGAGGGAAAGGTCATTGGAAAACAAGATTATCACAACTATGTTGTTGACGGTTTCGCATTCGATAAAGTCAAGAGCAATACAGACATACGGAAGTTATTTCCTTTGAAAACAGAAAAGTATCCCGAACTCGCCAATGTCAAACGCATCATATTCAATATCCGACAAGCACGAGTTGATATGCACGGCAATCTTGTAGAATGTGAAGTTAAGGTCCTCAAGCCCGGCGACAATCAGCAACTTGCCGAAGAAATGACTCGGCTGTTGAAGGCTTACCATCCTTGGAAAGTATCTTTTATCAATGGTGAATTTCGCGCTTTTGGTATTGAACATTATTCTTTCCCCTATCCGCTTGACCAATAAATCCCAATTTATCGATGTTAACAAATAGAGAATCCTTTGCGGGGAAAAGTACGAAGGACTGGCAGGACTACAGGCTGAGATGGAATGAAATGGAACCTCTGATAACGTACAAGAACAAACAAGAGAATGGATGACAGAGAAAGACTGATTACAAGATGAATCAAATAAAAGACCACAAAAAAACAAAACTTGCTTGCTATCTTGGTTTTGTAACGCAAGCCATCGTGGCAAATTTCACTCCGCTGCTATTCATAGCTTTTCATCGTGAGTATGGAATCCCCATAGCAAGTCTGGCACTGATTCCTGCTGTTTTCTATGTCGTGCAGTTGGTCACGGACTTCCTCTGTGCAAAGTTCAAGAACATTGACTATCGCAAGAGCATCATTGTCTCGGAGGTAACTGCGGCATTGGGACTCGCAGGTTTGGCGTTTGTGCCAGCGCTCTTCAGCAATCCGTTGGTGGGGATTCTCATCTGCGTCTGCGTATATGCCGTGGGGAGTGGTCTTATCGAGGTTCTTTGCAGCCCAATCATCGAGGCTTCTCCTTTCCCTAACAAGGAAAGTATGATGAGCCTGCTCCATTCGTTTTACTGCTGGGGAGCAGTAGGGGTGATTGTGGGTTCCACGCTCTTCTTTACGCTCTTCGGTGTGGACAACTGGCGAATTCTGGCTTGCCTTTGGGCATTGATACCGCTTTATAACATCATCAATTTTGCCACTTGCCCCATTGAACCCATAGTGCAGGATGCTGAGAGTATGAGCATGAGTCAGCTGCTTGGGAAGCGGATGTTCTGGATTTTCCTACTTTTGATGGTGGCTGCAGGAGCCTCCGAGAGTTCTATGGCACAGTGGACATCTGCCTTTGCGGAAGCATCTTTGGGCGTTGACAAGGCTATCGGCGACTTGGCGGGACCTTGTGGCTTTGCTTTCTGCATGGGACTTGGACGACTTTGGTATGGGAAGAAAGGTCAGAGGCTCGACCTGTCTGCCTATATGAAAGCTGCTGGTGTTCTGTGTTTTGTTGCCTATTTGACGGCATCCTTATCGCCCATTCCGCTTATCGCCTTTGCTGGGTGCATGATGAGCGGCTTGGCTGTGGGTATCATGTGGCCTGGCTCCATCAGCCTCACTTCGGCACGGATGCCTACTGGCGGCACTGCTCTTTTTGCACTGCTTGCACTGGCTGGAGATGTGGGTGGGACGCTGGGACCATCCCTTGTGGGACTTTGCACCAAGTCGAGTGAGAACGACATCCAAAGCGGTCTGCTTGCAGCATCCGTCTTTCCGGTTCTTTTAGTGATATGCCTTCTCTGTCTTCGTCGTAAGATGACAAATACCGAGGCTGACTAATAACAAAAAAGCCGTGTTTCGATTGAAACACGGCCAAGTCCTTAAGCTATGACTTATGATTCTATTCCTTGCGGAATGATTACATCTTGTTGATGAGCTTAGCAGCACCCGACTTGAGGTTTGCAGCCTTCTTCCAGTGGATGATGTTCGTCTTAGCAAGCTTGTCGAGCATTTTCTGCACCTTTGGGAACATAGCAACTGCTTCTGCCTTGTCCTTAGTGTTGCGGAGGTCGCGGAGCGCATTACGCATAGTCTTAGCGTAGTAGCGATTGTGAAGCTTGCGAGTCTTGTTCTGACGGATGCGCTTGATGGTTGATTTGTGATTTGCCATTTCTTTGTTTTGTTTTTTTTGATGAAATAAATTAACATAAAAAAAGGAAGTACGATGTGGTATGGCTTTGTGGACCTCGCACCCATCTTCCTGTTCATTTGGTAGCCTATAGCAGAGTCGAACTGCTCTTTAGAGAATGAAAATCTCTCGTCCTAACCGATAGACGAATAGGCCAGCCTGAGGCATATTTGCCAGCATTTCTCAACACTTGGTCGGAAACGCGGTTGCAAAGGTAAGGACTTTTTCGATACCTACAAAATTTTTCGTCAAAAAAATCTTCACTTTTTGTCGATTTCTTCCCTCGGAGTCTTTTTTGCCCGTCTTTTTGACCATTGTCTGAAGGCTTTTTGCTACCTTTGCAATGGACAAGAGTAGCCTTTCTGTTTGATGATTTTTCGTGGCATCGTACTTCGCACGGTGAAATATCGCGACGCTGAATTGATTGTCGATATTTTCACGCTTTCTCACGGACGACTTTCGTTTGTGACGCATGTGTCGCACTCCTCGCGCAAGTCCTCACAGGGAGCATCGTTCTGGCGTCCGCTCAATCTGTTGGAGTTCGAAGCCGAACTGCCTGTACCGTCGGCTCGTCGCTTGCCACGTCCGAAGGATGTGCGCGTCTATGAAAACTATGCCGACATTCCCTACAATCCCGTGAAGTCCACTTTGGCTCTTTTCCTGTCGGAGTTCTTGAGCAATGTGCTACGCGACACGCAAAGCGATGCCACCTTATATAATTACATAGAGTATTCGCTCCGATGGTTGGATGCGGCGGACCATCACCTTGCCAATTTCCACTTGGTGTTCATGATGCAGCTCACTCGCTTGGTGGGCATCTATCCCAATTTGTCCGACTATACTTCGCGACGTTTCTTCGACCTCGTCGCTGGCACTTACTGCACTCAGCAGCCATCGCACTCGTCTTTCCTTCCTCCCGACGAGGCGCAACTCCTCCCCATGCTTTTCCGCATGAACTTCACGAATATGCATCTGTTCCGCTTTTCACGTCAGCAGCGGTGGCGGTGCCTCGAAGTCATCAACCAATACTACTGTGTCCACTTCCCGCAATTTCCACAGTTGCGTTCCATCTCTGTCCTTCGTGAAGTGTTCGATTGAGGTCGATTGATTGCTTTTCGAGCTGTTTTTCCCACGAATTGACAAAAAAACGACGAGTTTTCATGTAAAATCAAAAGAAAGTGCTAATTTTGCGGTCAAATTGCAAAAATGTGCATTTATGGAAACTGAAGGTCAAGAGTTCAAGATAGATGTTGATGCCATCATACGCGACAAGGCTGGAGCTAAAGCCAAGTATATCCCGGGCTTTATCATTTCCTGGCTGAAGAAGGTGCTCCATCAGGATGAAGTCAACCGATTCATCACGGGCCGTGCAGCTGGCAAGTATGGCATTGATTTCCTCGATGAATGTGTGGATTATTTGGAGATGGACCTCACTGTGAATGGCTTGGAGTCGCTTCCAACGAACGAAGATGGACGCTATTTCACCATCGTCAGCAATCACCCACTCGGAGGAGAGGATGGCGTGGCGCTTGGTAAGCTTGTCTGCCACAAGTGGGATAGCAAGATGGTCTATCTTGTGAACGACGTGCTGATGAACCTTAAGGGACTGGCACCGCTTTGCATCCCTATCAACAAGACGGGTTCACAGAGCCGCAACTTCCCAAAGATGGTGGAGGCAGCCTTCCAAAGCGAGAAGAACGTGGTGATGTTCCCTGCTGGACTCTGCTCACGCAAGCAGGACGATGGCACGATTCGCGACCTTCCTTGGAAGAAGACCTTCATCACGAAGAGCATTCAGTATCAGCGCGACGTGATTCCTGTTCATTTCAGTGGACACAATTCCGACCGCTTCTACAACATTGCTCGTCTTTGCAAGAAATTCAACTTGAAGTTCAATTTTGCCATGCTCTATCTCGTTGATGAGATGTATAAGAATGTGGGCAAGAAATTCACTGTCACCTTTGGCGAGCCAATTCCTTGGCAGACCTTCACCGACAAGTCGAAGAGCCATGCCGAGTGGGCACAGTGGGTGCAGGACAGAGTCTATGAACTGTAATTCAGAAAACAATCAACAATCAAATATGGAAAAAGAAGAAGAAATCATTGCGCCTATCCCCGTCGAACTCCTCAAACAAGAGCTTACCGAGGACAAGCTTCTTCGTAAAACAAACAAAGGAAACAACGAAATTTACATAGTCACTTGGCACAACGCACCGAATGTGTTGCGCGAAATCGGTCGTCTGCGTGAAATCGCCTTTCGCAGCGATGGCGGTGGCACAGGCCTGGCTTGTGACCTCGACGATTTCGACACCTGCGAGAACTGCTACAAGCAGATTGTGCTGTGGAATCCCGATGCCAACGAAATCATCGGTGGCTATCGGTATATCTGCGGGGAGGATGTGGATTTCGACGAGAACGGACAGCCTATTCTTGCCACCAGCCACATGTTCCATTTCTCGGATGCTTTCATCCGCGACTATCTGCCAAACATGATTGAGTTGGGGCGTTCCTTTGTCTCCCTGAAGTACCAGTCCACCCGTGCTGGCGTGAAGGCCATCTTTGCCCTCGACAACCTTTGGGACGGCATCGGCGCAGTTACCGTCATTCACCCCAATGTGAAGTATCTCTTCGGGAAAATGACCATGTACCCAACCTACAACCGCCGTTGCCGCGACATGATTCTCTATTTCCTTGGCAAGCATTTCGAGGACACCGAACGCCTTGTCTTACCTTTCCATCCTATCAAGATGGACCACGACAGCAAGGAATTCGATGAATTGTTCAGTGAGAAGGAATTCAAGGAGGACTATCGCATCCTGAACCGCGAAGTACGTGCGGCAGGGCTTAACATTCCACCTTTGGTGAACAGCTACATGAACATCTCTCCAACGATGAAGTTCTTCGGCACTGCCATCAACGACGAGTTTGGCGACGTGGAGGAAACGGGCATCCTCATTACCATTTCCGAAATCTTCTCCGACCGCTTAGACCGTCACATCAACACTTTCACTCAGAACATTTAAGGATAAAATAATGATGATTGAGCCCACCTTTTCAAGTGGGCTCAATTACGTTTTAAGAAGGCTCTATCAATATGGAAAAAAAGTCTTTACGAGTGGCAAGTATCGACGCAATGCGTGCCTTGACCATGGTGCTGATGTTGTTCGTCAACGACATTCCCAGTCTGAAGGGCGTTCCGCATTGGTTGTTCCATGCAGCTGCCGATGAGGATATGCTGGGCTTTTCCGACACCATCTTCCCTGCGTTCCTGTTCTGCGTGGGTATGTCCGTGCCTTTCGCCATCGATAAACGTCTGAAGCGAGGAGAGACGCAATTCAGTGTACTTAGCCACATCCTTTGGCGCAGTTTTGCTCTCATCGTGATGGGACTCTTCACCCTCAATTGCGACACCGGCTCCAATTGCTTGTCTTATCTCTCTTTTTCGCTGCTGATGGTACTTGCCTTTTTCCTGATTTGGACCGATTTTCATCATACAGCATTGAAAGGGAACACCATCGTCGTCAACATATTGAAGACGGTGGGTGCGCTCTTGCTGGTAGGCATCATCGTGAGATACGACCTCGCGGGCAAGCACTTCGAATTTGGTTGGTGGGGCATCCTCGGACTCATAGGATGGAGCTATCTGGTCACGGCTCTTGCCTATCTGATCTGCCGCCGAAGAATGAAATGGGTGATGGTGGCAAGCGTCATTGCCATACTTCTTTGCATACTCAATAGCAGTAAGATAATTCCGCAGGAATGGTTTGCCCGCAATATCATTCTTTCGTTCGTGCCAGGAGGATGGTCAGGCCATGCCTTGTGTATGTCAGGACTCGCAGCAGCCATGATCATGCGGCATTACAAAAGTCAGGAAGCTCACACTCGACTGATGTTGGTGTTTCTCGTCATTGGCATCCTGATGCTATTGGCTGGCATTGTATCTCATCCATACTGGATTATCTCAAAAATTCAAGGAACACCCACGTGGGTTTTCTTCTGTCTCGCCATCTATTTCCCACTCATGGCCTGCTTCTATTGGCTTTTCGATATGAAGGGAAAAACATCTTGGACTTGGTTGATAGCTCCAGCTGGTACTTCTACGCTCACCTGCTATCTGCTACCTTACTTGTGGTATCCACTTCGCGATACCTGCCACTGGAACCTGCCTGAGAGTGTTTGGTACGGCATTTCAGGCATCCTCATCTCCTTGGTTTATTCGCTCGTCATCATCCAGATGGTGAGAGGACTGGAGCGCATAAACCTTGTGGTGAAGCTGTAGGAAGGGATTGGGAATGTGAAGAATATAGAATGATGAATGGGAGAAAACATTTTTCTATTTAAAGAAGAAATAAATCGGACTTTTTTTGGCTTTTTTGTCGCATTTCTTTAATTTTGCAAAATGAAGGTAGGTGTTGAAGAAGTGATATATTAAATTGGATATTATCATAACATCATTAATCATTATTACTATTATGAAACCATTTATGCTTTTCATGTTTTCAATTCTCGTGATATTTTTCTTTCCCCAAATGATGATGGCTGATGACGGAGATTCCCTCTCATGCTATCCGAGATCATCATTGAGCTACGCGATGATTTCGCCGTATGAAGGGGAAAAGTTGACATTCGGCAACGACAGAATACATGTGCGGCAGAAGCAGAACAAGGTGGCGGAAGTACCCGATGGTGCGATATTAGGTGACGTAAACAAAGACAAGGATGTGGATATCAGCGATGTGGTGTTTCTTGTCAACTATATTCTTTCAGGGGAAAGTGCTACAGGAGCAATTGATATGTTGAGTGCTGACATCAACAGAGATTCGGCTATCGATATCAGCGATGTGGTTGGATTGGTGAATATGATTCTGGCAGGAATAAGGATTTATCTCTTCTGCCCAGACGAACACCACCCACATCTGATCGACCTCGGCTTGCCTTCAGGCACAATGTGGTCTTGCTGCAATGTGGGTGCCGATTGTCCTGAAAGCAGCGGTGGCTTCTATGCTTGGGGCGAGACGGAGGAGAAAGATAAGTATAATTGGAGCACGTATATCCACTGCGACGGTTCGATGGACACCTGCCATGACCTTGGTGGAGATATTGCCGGCACTAAGTACGATGTGGCGCACGTGCAGATGGGTGGATTATGGCGGATGCCATCCTACGAACAACTCTCCGAACTGCTTGAGAACTGCACCAACGAATGGACCAAAGTCAATGGCGTCTATGGTTGCAAGTTCACAGGAGCCAATGGCGGCTCCATCTTCCTACCTGCTGCGGGCTACCGATGGTGGAGCGGCTTCGTCGATGTCGGTTCCTGCGGCTACTGTTGGTCGTCAACTCCTTATTCTTCCTACCCATTCTTCGCATACAGCCTCTACTTCAGTTCGGGTGGTGCGGGTACGAGCGACTTCCGCTACCAAGGTCGAACAGTTCGACCTGTTATTAAATTTTAGGTAGGTTCTAACAATGTTGTCGGATTGATTCTATTTTTTAATCATTACTTAGAATATGATTATCCTGCCTTGTGGTTCGCGATAGCTTTCGCCCAGTGAACCGCCGAGTGTCTTGCTCAGATAGTTGATGACCACATCGCGTACTATCAGCGTAGTGGCACGTATCACGGGACAATCCTTCAGCATGTTGTAGAAACCGCCTCCCTTGTAGTAGGAAGAAATAGCTACGGCGTATGTGCGCTGGGGGTCGATTGGCTTGTAACTGTTGGAACCCTCGTCCAGTACCTCCACATCGGTCACGCTATGCGTCGCAGTATGCACCTTTAGGTGCATCCCCGACACCTGCGGAAACTGTAAGTCGTTCTTCGGTGTCTGTTTTGTGCATTCTTTCAGCACGTCGAGCAGTTGCTGTCCAGTCACCCCGATGACGCTCATACTGTTTTCGTAGGGTAGCATGGCAACAATGTCGCCGTATGTGATTTTTCCTGCTGCAATGTTTTTCACAAAGCTGTTGCCCGTCTGCAAACCTATCTCAGCCTTCATCTCTATGCGTAAGGCATCCGTCACCATGTCGCCTCCGTTGGTTTCTTCGCGCTCCACCAGCAGTGTTCCGTCGGCATCCGCTACAGTCAGTTCGTAGTCCGACGTGCATACCACCGTTTCCGACACCGCCTGTGCCTTGCGCTTCACGCTATCGACCGTTGCTGCCACGCGTTCGCTTTCGTTCGTAATGTTGTTGATGGCGATGAGGCTGGTGGTGATGTTGCTTTCAGGAGTTATGACCATCTTTCCCACGTATTTCATGTGGTCTCCAGCCTGCGTGATGATGACGTCCTTGCCATCAGCGTTTCGCACTTTGTCGCCCTCAATGCTGGAGTGGCTGTGAGAGTCTATCACCGCGTCGATGCCTCGTGTGGCGGCAATCAGCTTGTGGGAACTGACGCCCATGGCTTCCCCTTCGCCGATGTGCGAAAGGAGCACCACCCAGTCGGCTTGTTCTTCGTTGCGAGCCTTATCTACAGCTTGCTGCACCAACTCGTAGAGGTCGTTGGCATGAAGGTCGTAGAGCAGTTTCCCATGCTCGTCGTAGAATGCATGTTGCTGAAGCTGCATGGTCTCTGGAGCCAGTGCACCAACGAAAGCAACGCTCTTGCTGCCATACTGCTTGATGATGTATGGCGCAAAGACGGGCTTGTCCTCCCCGTAGTGATAGTAGTTTGCACAAGTCACAGGAACTCCCAACTGTCCAAGAAGCCTTTCCTTGTGGTCACCGCCATAGTCAAACTCATGATTGCCGATGGTGATGATATCGTAAACCACGCTGCGCATGATGTCGGTGATATAACTCCCCTTGGAGATGGCGCCCAAAGCGCCACCCACCATGAAGTCGCCCAAACTGACAGTCACCACGTGCGCCGTGTCTGCCTGCAACATGGCATCCCGCAGACCAGCAAACCGACTGTATCCGCCAGTTTCGCAGTGTGTATCGCCTTCAAAGACTATCACGATGCTCTTCTCGTCCGCCGTCTGCGAATGCCCGTTGTCTGTATTCGTGGAGCAAGACGCAAGCACCAGTCCAGCCAATGCCATCATCAGATATGTAATGAATGCTTGTTTCATGTTCTTTTATTGCTGAAGCGATTGATGAGTCTCGGTTAATCTTTGGCAAAGATATCAATAATTTCTTGAAAAAAAGCAACAATATCCTTTTTTGTGATGATTCGTTTCCTTTTGCTGACGTTCTCTTTCGATTGTGCAGAACCTTTCCTTCGATTGAACTGAGCCATTCCTTTGTTTTTACTGAAATGTCGAGCGCTCAACGTTGACACGGCGAACCTTCGCCATCGCAACGCCGAAGGCTCGCCAAGTCGATAACGAACCTTCGGGCAACTAGTTAAATCAAAGAAACGCTTCAGTCAATCCCCAAATTCGCTTCAGCCAATCCCCTAATTCGGTTCAGTCAATCCCCAAATTCGCTTCAGCCTATCCCCAATAGCGATTCGCTCCTTTCCTCCCGTAGAGATTATTTCTAAGGAGTGAAGGAGAAAGGGAGTTTTAATATCGTTTTCCGATATTTGACACTATGATGGTTACAAATTGGATTCTTAAATCATTGGCAGGCTTTCGCCATTGATTTTGCGGTAGAGGTCGAGGGCGAAGACGTCGGTCATGCCGCTGATGTAGTCGAGGATAGCCATGATGCGATGGTAGGCATCGGGGGCATCCACTTCGTACTGCTGGCTGATGCGGTTGAGCAGCAGTTGGGAGTAGGCGCGGTCGGGATGCATGGCGGCTTCGGTGAAGAGGTCGATGAGGGTGTAGATGATGCGATAACCAGCCAGTTCTATATCGACAACGTCCTTGTAGCGATAGATGCGTCGTGCGGAAATTTCGGCACTGTTGGCGTATGCTTCGCGCAGACGAGGACAGAGGTTCTTCACTAAGGAACCTTGGAATGTGCCGTTGAGGATGGCTTGTTCGTTCTGGACGAAGGTGCTGACGCATTCGCGCTCCAGTTCGCCAATGGCGCAGGAACGGAGATAGACGATGCGCTCGTTGGCATCATCGACGCTGTTGAGAACGCTGAGGATGTGCTCTCTTCGTGCTGGGTCGCAGAACTGCAGGAGGATGTCTGTGGTTTCTTTTGTGCTGAGAATCTTGAGTTTGTGGGCATCCTCGATGTCCATGATTTCGTAGCAGATGTCGTCGGCTGCTTCCACAAGATAGACCAATGGATAGCGGGCGAAGGAACCGTCGGCATGTTGGGTGATGCCCAATTCCTTGGCGATGGTTTGGTAGGTTTCCATTTCCGTGCAGAAGAAACCGAACTTCTGCTTCTTGCCAGCCAGCGTGGCAGGGTAAGGATACTTCACGATGGAGGCAAGGGTGGAGTAGGTGAGGACGAACCCGCCTGGACGACGTCCCTTGAACTGATGAACGAGCAGGCGAAAGGCGTTGGCGTTGCCGTCGAAGTGGATGATGTCGTTCCATTCCTCATCGGTCATCATCGAGCGATACTTTTGTCCTTCTCCCTCACTGAAATACGTGGCAATGGCTCGTTCTCCGCTATGTCCGAAAGGCGGATTGCCCATGTCGTGCGCCAGACAAGCTGCACTGACGATGGCTCCGCACTCGCTGATGTGGGATGAGGCGAGTTCGGGATGCAGTTGAAGGAGGCGAATCGACACGTCGTCACCCAACGACCGTCCCACGCTGGACACTTCGAGCGAGTGCGTCAGTCGGTTGTGCACAAAGATGCTGCCGGGGAGGGGAAACACCTGTGTCTTGTTCTGGAGTCGGCGGAAGGGAGCCGAGAAGATGAGACGGTCGTGGTCGCGCTTAAATTCTGTGCGGTCGTCCTTGCGCTCAATGTGCAGATGTTCTTGTCCGAGGCGTTTGTTGGAAATGAGTTGTTGCCAGTTCATAAGAAAATGAAGAATGAAGAAAGGCTTCGGCAAAACCGAAGCATACAAAGAATGGAGTGTGAATTGTTTTAAGAAATGCAAATTTACATTAAGTTTTGCAATTCGAAGACGAAAAAGGCGGAAAAATCATTGAAAATGCGTAATTTTGCAAGTTATTTCATCATGTATAGGATGGAGTGTGTATTCATTCTTAATTGCCTATCGCTGATTATCATTCTACAATCTTTATTTCTATCATGCAAGTTAAGATTATCAATCGTTCGAAACACGAACTACCAAAATATGAGACAGAACAGTCTGCGGGAATGGATTTGAGAGCCAATCTCGATGCTCCTATAGCGTTGAAACCCCTGGAGCGTTGCCTGGTGCCAACTGGACTGTTTATGGCTTTGCCAAAGGGCTATGAGGCACAGGTGCGTCCTCGCAGTGGATTGGCTATCAAGAAGGGGGTTACTGTGCTGAACACGCCTGGAACCATCGATGCAGACTATCGTGGAGAGGTGTGTGTGGTGCTGGTGAACCTGAGTTCGGAAGAATTCATTGTGAACGATGGTGAGCGCATTGCGCAGATGGTGGTGTCGAAGCATGAACAGGTGGAATGGAACGAAGTGGAAGTGCTCGACGAAACCGAACGTGGTGCAGGAGGTTTTGGGCATACGGGAAAATAGGTTCCACCTCCTTTCTCTTCCTGAATGTGAGGAGAGTAGATGTTGAAAAAATCAATCGATTATGACGTTAAAGCGATATATATTTGCGGTAGCATTACTCTTGTGGGCTGTTGGTATGATGGCTCAGAAGAAGGGTGGTGCGCAGCAAAAAAGTGATGTGCAGTCGGTGACGGATGTGCAGGATGGAACGAACTTGCAAGCGGAAACAGCCAAGGAGAAGGCGTATGCTTTCTTCATGGAAGGACTCAGGATGTTTCATCAAGAGAAGCACGCCGAGGCATACGACTTGTTTCATCATGCCTTAGCCCTCGATTCGCAGTTGGTGGGTGCCTACTATAAATTGTCGAACTACGAGTATTTCCTCCATAACGATTCCGCTTCTGTCGATTTGCTGGAAGAGGCATCGCGACAAGATGCAGATAACTACTGGGTGCGCCAAGCACTCGTCACGCTCTATGCCAACAAGAACCGCGACGAGGATGCCATTGCCGAACTCGAACGCCTGTCGAAACAGTTTCCTCGCAAGACAGAGGTGCTGTGGATGTTGGGCGAGATGTATAACAAGAAGCAGGATTATGCCAACGTGGTGAAAACACTCGACCGCGTGGAACTCCTTGAGGGAAAGAGCGAGGAACTCTCCATGCAGAAGTTCCGCAACTATGTGCAGATGAAGGACGAGAAGAAGGCCTTCGAGGAAATGACCGAACTGGCAGAGGAATACCCAAACGACGTGCGTTACCGAGTACTGATTGGCGACCTCTATGTCGACAATGGTAAGTACGACAAAGCTTACGCTGTGTATAAGGAAATCGAGAAGGAACATCCCGACAACCTGTCGCTCCAGCTTTCCATTGCCAATTACTACCAGATGAGGGACGAGGATTCGCTCTATCAGGAGGCTATGGAACGACTTATCGTGAATGAGCAGTTGGACGACGACACCCGTGTGCGTTTCTTGCAGGGCATCTGCTACCAGAGCGTTCAGCAGAACACCGACACCTCGCAGGTGCTGCCATTGCTACGCAAACTGCTTACCTATCCGCAGAAGGACACGCGCGTGGCAGAACTCTGTGCCCGTTACATGATTACTCGCGACGCACCGAAGGAATCCGTGAAACCCGTGCTGTTGCAGATGCTGGACATCGACCCCGAACAGGAATTGGCTCGCAACCAGTTGCTCTCGTATGCCATTGAGGACAACGACACCATGGAAATCGTTCGTCTCTGCAAGACGGCCGTTGATTACAATACATCCGACCCCGTCTATTACTATTATTTGGGCATCGGCTACTATCAGTTGAAGAAGAATAAGGAAGCGGTGGAATCCATGCAGAAGGGACTGAGGAAGGTGACCGACAAGAGCAACCTCTCGCTCATTACCAATATGTATGCAGTGAGTGGCGACCTTTACCACATGTTGGGCAACGACAAGAAGGCTTACGAGAACTACGACTCCTGTCTGCTTTATCGTCCCGACGATGCGCTGGTGCTGAACAACTATGCCTACTACCTCTCCTTGCAGAAGAAGGATTTGGCAAGAGCCGAGGAAATGTCGAAGCGGTCGCTGGAGAAAGAGGGGAACAACCCCACTTATCTCGACACCTATGCATGGATTCTCTTCCAGCAGAAACGCTACGACGAAGCTCGCGTGACCATCGATTCAGTGCTGGTGCTGCTGGGCGATTCCGTTTCGGCTGAGGATGCCAACCTCGTGGAGCACGCTGGCGACATCTACATGAAATGTGGGCAAACGGAACGTGCGCTCGAACTGTGGAACCAAGCCAAGCAGTTGGGCACTGACTCCGCTACGATTGACGACAAAATTAGAAAGAAAAAATACATAGACTATAAATGAAAAAGATTGCAGGATTATTAGGACTGATTTTGTTGATGACTATGACGTTTTCTTCGTGCCGTTCAACGAAATCGGCAGAGAAAGGCAATGTGAACACAAACGTGACAACACTGAACAACACGACGTATGCTACAAGCGCATTCTCTTCCGCCAACTATTTCAAGATGGTGAAAGAAAACCAGACGAAGGAAGAGAACCTGACCGCCAAACTGAAGGTGACCATCCAGATGAACGGCAAGTCGATTAGCACGAGTGGAAGTCTGAAGATGAAGAAGGACGACGTGATTCAGATTTCCCTGGTGGATCCTATCGTGGGAATCGCCGAAGTGGGAAAGATGGAATTCACGAAAGACCATGTGTTGGTCATCGACCGTTTCAATAAGCAGTATTTCGATGTGCCTTACGAGGAAGTGTCATTTCTGAAGAGGGCAAACGTGGATTTCAACACGCTTCAGTCGCTCTTCTGGAACGAGATTTTCCAGCCAGGCGCGAATGAGCCAAACGCTGATGCTTTCAGCTATACGAAGACTGACGGCAGTGAACCTAAGGACAATCAGGGTAAGGTGAACATCGGCTACAAGGACCAGATGCTGAACTATCGCTTTGAGACTCAGCAACCTACAGGACAGTTGGACAAGACCGTCATATCGAGCAACGACGACCAGTCGGCTCAGTTCTCTTTCGACTATGCCGACTTCGAGAAATTCGAAAAGACTCAGTTCCCAACTGAGATGGTGATGACCTTTGTGATGGGCAACAAGAACGCCAGCCTTTCGCTTTCCCTCAGTTCGATGGACAATAATTCGAAGTGGAACACTCGCACCACAGCCCCATCCAAATACACCAAGGCAGATGCCGACAAGGTGTTTAAGTCGCTGGTGAAGTAAGTCACTTTCCCCTTGATTCTCAGAACGCATCCCGCGTTCGCTCCCATTGGCACAACACAACACTCTAAACTACATATTAGATGAAACGCTATCTCATCATATTGCTGTCGTTGCTCATGGCGGTGGAATTGTCTGCTCAGAAGCCACGCAACCAACGTCGCACGACAAAGCAAACCACCACAACGACGAAGAAAACTCCAGCTGCGACCACAAAGAACAACAAGGCTGCTACAACGAAGAAAGCAGCCGTGCCACAGAAGTCGAAGTCTCAGTTGCAGAAGGAGATGCAAGAGGCTGCTCGGCAGAAGAAAGAGAAGCAGGCTCAAGCAGCACGTCTGAACAAGTCGATTAAGACCAGTTTGGACTCTGTGATGATTCTCGACAACCAGATTGGCAAGCAGCAGAAGTCCATCGACTCGTTGAGCACCGACATTCAGGACTTAAAGAATAAAATCGCAGTGCTGGAAGATGAATTGGTGAAGTTGCAAAAGGAATTGGCAGACAAGAAAAGCAAGTATGCCAAGGCCATGGTGTATTTGCAAAAACATAAGACCGTTCAGGAGAAGCTGATGTTCATCTTCTCGGCCAAGAACCTGGAGCAGATGATTCGCCGAATGCGCTATGTGAGAGAGTATTCAGCCTTTCAGCGTGCACAAGGACAAATCATCAAGGAAAAACAAGCCGAAGTGCGCAGAAAGCAAAACGAACTGCTGGAGGCCAAGACCAAGCTCGAAACCCACCGCGTGGCAATGGAGGAGAAACGGAAGCAGTTGGAGGTGGTGAAAGGCAGTTGTCAGAAGCAGGTGCAGTTCCTCAATCAGAACCTTGCCACTGTTCAGGAGCAAATCAAGGAATACCAACGCAAGGAGTCGGAACTGAATGCACAGATTGAGCGCATCATCCAGGCAGAGATAGCTGAAGCAAAGCGCAAGGCAGAACTGGAACGTAAGCGACGTGAAGAGGCTGCGAGGAAGAAGGCTGCTGCTGAAGCAAAACGACTGGCAGAGGCAAAGGCTGCGCGTGAACGTGCTGAGGCAGAGCGCAAGGCAGCTGCAGAGCGTGCTCGATTGGCCAAGACCGAGGCAGAGAAGAAAGCCGCCAAGGCAGAAGTGAAGCGAACTGAATCAACGCTGAAAGCAGCCACCAAGGAAGAAAAGGCGGCAGCCAAGGAATATGAAAAGAAAACTGCTGAGGACAATGCCAGCTGGATAGCTGAGGCAGATGCCGACCGCAAGTTGTCGTCGAACTTCGCTTCCAACAAGGGACGCCTGCCAATGCCAATCACAGGTTCATATAGTGTGGTAGGCCATTATGGCACCTACAATGTGGCAGGACTGAGAAACGTGCAACTCGACAACAAGGGTATCGACATTCGTGGACAGGCTGGTGCACAGGCTCGTGCCGTGTTCGATGGCGTTGTTTCGCAAGTGTTCCTCTATGGTAGTCAGTACATCGTGATGATTCGCCACGGAGCCTACATCTCCGTCTATTCAGGCCTGTCGTCAGTGGCTGTCAGCAAAGGCTCAAAAGTATCCACTCGCCAAGCACTTGGCAACGTCGGTACGAACGAAGACGGCAACTATGTCCTCCATTTCCAGCTCCGTCAGAATTCACAACGACTGAACCCTGAAAGTTGGGTGAGGTAAAAGATCATGAAGAATGAAAATGAAGAGTGAAGAATCCGCTACAGTGATTCTTCACTCTTCATTTTTTTCGTTTAAAGTTTAACGTTTAACGAATTTAGTAAGTAAAGCGAATACCTTGTTCTTTGTACATTTTTCACTCTTCACTCTTCACTTTTCATTTTTCATTTTTCATTTCCCTTTGGTGGCCTTGACGAAATAGATAATGAGGAGAATATATGCGATGAGGCTAACCACTTCAGAGAGGCTGTTTTGGAGCCATTCGTCGTTGATGAAGTTGAGACCACCGAAGCGCATCAAGGCACTGACAACGTACCAATTGATAGCACCACCCACAACAAGCGGAATGTTCAGTTCCATTGGGATGAACATGCCGAGTGCAAAAGCAAGGGCAGGAACACCACAGAGCGTGAGTACGATGGCAAGAACAGCACCAATGGCATAGAGAATCCAAGGAGCTCCCACACCGTTCATGAGCGGTTCGATGACGGCTGCCATGGCATTGGCTTGTGGTGCAGCGAGTTGTCCACTGGTGAATCCGTAGGTCTTGTTGAGAATAATCATCACACCGCCTACTGTTGCTGCTGAAACGAGAGTACCGAGGAACTTCCATGTTTCCTGCTTGGCTGGTGTGGTGCCGAGCCAGTAACCAATCTTGAGGTCGGTGATGAAACTACCCGCCATGGAAAGAGCCGTGCAGACCACGCCACCCATGATGAGTGCTGCCACCATACCGCTTGGACCTTTCAGCCCCACTGCCACCATCACAACACTGGCCAGGATGAGCGTCATGAGCGTCATGCCCGAAACAGGGTTGGAGCCCACGATAGCGATGGCATTGGCTGCCACGGTGGTGAAGAGGAAAGAAATGACTGCCACAAGAAGGATGCCGACGAGCGCCTGAATGATGTTGCCGTCGAACACGCCGAAGTGGAAGAAGACGAAAGTAGCGATGATGGTGATGATAGTGCCGATGGCAATGACCTTCATCGAGAGGTCGCGATTCGTGCGGTTCTCAACAATCTTCTCACCGCCTTTGTTCTTCATTTCGCTGGCTGCCAGTCCTACGGCACTCTTGATGATGCCCCAGGAGCGGATGATGCCGATGATACCGGCCATGGCAATGCCTCCGATGCCGATGCTCTTGCCGTAAGACGTGAAAATCATTTCAGGACTCATGGCACCAACTGGAGTGTCGATGGCTGGATTCCACTGGTTTAGAATGGTTTCGGGGAAGATGAGTGCCATGCCAGGAACGAGTATCCACCACACGAAAAGGGAACCGAGGCAGATGATGATGGCGTACTTCAGACCGATGATGTAGCCCAAACCAAGCACGGCAGCACCCGTATTGATTTTGAACACCAGCTTGGCCTTGTCGGCAAGTGTCTCACCCCAAGCAACAACGCGAGTTGTGAAGTTCTCGTTCCACCAGCCGAAAGTAGCAACGATGAAGTCGTAGAGTCCACCTACTAAGCCAGCTATGAGCAGGGGCTTTGCCTGGCTTCCGCCTTTCTCGCCACTGACGAGCACCTGTGTGGTGGCAGTGGCTTCAGGGAAAGGATACTTGCCGTGCATCTCCTTCACGAAGTACTTGCGGAAAGGAATGAGGAAGAGGATGCCGATGATGCCACCGAGCAACGAACTGATGAATACCTTTATAAACGAAGCCGACATCTCTGGATATTTGGCTTGCAGGATGTAGATGGCTGGAAGCGTGAAGATGGCTCCTGCCACCACGGCACCCGAACAGGCACCAATGCTCTGGATGATGACGTTCTCGCCGAGGGCCTTGTTGCGCTTAGCAGCCGAGGACACACCCACAGCGATGATGGCAATAGGAATGGCTGCTTCGAACACCTGTCCTACCTTCAATCCGAGATAGGCTGCAGCAGCCGAGAAAATCATGGCCATGATGATACCCCAAGTGACAGACCATCCGTTGACTTCAGGATAGGTCTGGTTGGGTTGCATAATCGGTTCGTAAACTTCGCCTTCCTTCAGTTCTCGAAAGGCGTTCTCTGGAAGTTGCACTTCCTTCTGTTCTTCTTTTTTCATCAGTGTATTTTTTAGAATTTATCGTTTAAAGTTTAGTAATTTTTAAAGATTATTGTAGGTTAGGCTCTTTAAATCGACACAACACCCACCCAAACATGCCAATGATGGCTAAAAAACTTCCTTCGCATGAGGAAGAATCTAAATGGAAAAGTTTTCCGTGTACGCGGAAAAGTTCTCCGTTTACACGGAAAGGTTTTCCATTTACACGGAAAAGCTTTCCATTGAGTTTTTTTCCCATCGTTGCTGTTTTCAGTTTGGAAGCACGATTAGTTTGTGAATAAGCCGAAAAATCTGTTTTCATCTGTTCAATCTTCACTCTCCACTCTTCACTCAAAAGTGAAATCTTCGAGCAGTTTGAGATAGCAGTCGATGGCATGTTCGATTTCGGAAACGTGGATGAATTCGTCGGCTGTGTGGGAACGACTGGATTCGCCTGGTCCCAACTTGAGCGATGGGAAACGCATCAGCGCCTGGTCGGAGAGGGTAGGGCTTCCGAATGGTTTCATACCCAACGCTTTGCAACGCTTTACGAAAGGATGCTCTTCGCTGATGCTTGAACTGCACAGACGGAAACTGCGGGCATGGAGTTCGCTCTGCATGCTCGCTTGTAGGACAGCGAAGATTTCCTCATTCGTGTAGCACTCGTTGCTCCGCACATCAATGGTGAAAGTACAGGTATCAGGAATCACGTTGTGTTGCGTACCGGCATTGATAATGGTGACCGTAGTTTTCACGGGTCCCAGCAGAGCGGTCTGCTTGGGGAACTGGTACTGTTGAAGCCATGCAATGTCGGTAAGCGCACGATAGATGGCGTTGTCACCCTCATTGCGAGCAGCGTGTCCGGCCTTGCCATGTGCTGTGGCATCAATCACCATCAGTCCCTTTTCAGCGATGGCTGGTTGCATGCCCGTTGGTTCTCCTACGATGGCGAAGCTGATGGGTGGCAAGAGGGGAAGTACACTTTCGATGCCGTTCTTGCCCGACACTTCCTCCTCGCACGAGGCCAAATAAATAAGGTTGAAAGGGCGTGAAGAGGTTTTCTCGTCGTTGCAAAGAGCCATGAAGACCTGCAAGAGCGAGACAAGTCCGCCGCCACAGTCGTTCGAACCTAAACCATAGAGTCGGTCACCTTCCAAACTGGGTTGGAATGGGAGGTGTTGCCATCCGTTTACAGGCTTCACCGTGTCGATGTGTGCATTGAGGAGAATGGTGGGCTTTTGCTCGCTGAAACCAGAAGAAAGTGCCCAGACATTGTTACCACTTCTCTTGGGTTGGAATCCATTGATTTGCAGATAGTTCTGCATGATGTCAGCAGCCTTCTGCTCGTCTCTGCTGATGGAGGGAGTGGCTATGAGTTGCTGGAGGAGTTTGATGGCTTCTTCTAACATGATGGTTCTGGTTTTGGCAGCAAAGGTAATGCTTTTTTGATAGAAAAAAGGTAAACGATGCGGAAAAAATGACAGGATTGAAGCAGAGAAGCCCTTTGTAGTTAATTTTCTGAAAATAAAAGGTGAAAATCCTTCGGTTTTTTCGGATAAATCGTCGTAAGATTGTAAAATGAAAAGTGAAATTTGAAAAGTGGAAAGTGAAAAATGAGTGTAAGTTTTGGTTTTTTAGGTGCTGGTAGCAAAAAAGTTGACACATTAGTCATTCAGTGTCGTTAAATTTGACTAACTTTGCAACCCCAAAACAAAAAAGATAGTTTTATTTTTGACAGAAATAGTAAGAATATGAGTGACAAGAAGATTAAGACAGCTTTGGTTTCGGTTTACCACAAGGATGGACTCGATGACTTGCTTGCAGAGCTTCACAAGAATGGTGTTCAGTTTCTGAGTACAGGTGGTACACAGGCTTTCATTGAGAGCCTCGGATATCCTTGCCAGAAGGTAGAAGACCTGACGACTTACCCATCCATTTTGGGCGGACGCGTGAAGACCTTGCACCCAAAGGTGTTTGGCGGCATCCTGGGACGTCGTGAACTGGAAAGCGACCAGCAGGAGATGGCCAAGTATGAAATTCCTGAAATCGACCTTGTGATAGTTGACCTTTATCCTTTCGAAGAGACTGTTGCAAACACAAACGACGAACCAACTATTATTGAAAAGATTGACATCGGTGGCATTTCTCTTATCCGTGCAGGAGCCAAGAATTTCAACGATGTAGTGATTGTTCCAAGCAAGGCTGAATATGGTCCGCTGCTCGACATCGTGAAGAAGCAGGGAGCTGTGACCACGAAGGAGCAGCGCAAATGGTTTGCCAAGCAGGCATTCGGCGTAAGCTCGCACTATGACACTGCCATTCATGCTTACTTTGAGAAATAATTATCGTTACTAAGGAAAAAGAGAAACGGATTCATTTTTAGGATTGCGTCGCTATGGAGTGGTTTCTGTGCCATCGAACGAGTTGACCTCTGTTCGGTGGAACGGATGACATGGCGACTCAGAATCAGACTTAAAGACAAAACAACATGGGATTTTTTAGTTTAACTCAAGATATCGCTATCGACTTGGGAACCGCCAACACCATCATCACCATGAATGATAAGATTGTGGTTGACGAACCATCGGTCGTGGCCATGGATCGCACCACAAAGAAGATGATGGCTGTGGGACATCAGGCAAAGATGATGTACGAAAAGACGCACGAGAACATCCTCACTTGTCGTCCACTCCGTGATGGTGTGATTGCTGACTTCAACGCTTGTGAGCAGATGATGCGTGGACTGATAAAGATGGTGAAGACAGGTCGTCACCTCTTCTCTCAGTCGCTTCGCATGGTCATCGGTGTTCCTTCGGGCAGTACAGAAGTGGAACTGCGTGCTGTTCGCGACAGCGCAGAGCACGCAGGTGGACGCGATGTCTATCTCATTTTTGAGCCAATGGCTGCTGCCATCGGTATTGGTATCGACGTGGAAGCACCAGAAGGAAACATGGTCGTTGACATAGGTGGTGGTTCCACCGAAATCGCTGTCATCTCCCTCGGCGGTATCGTTTCGAACAACTCGATTCGTGTGGCTGGTGACGACCTCACAGCCGACATTCAGGAATACATGAGCCGTCAGCACAATGTGAAGGTCAGTGAGCGAATGGCTGAGCGTATCAAAATCAATGTGGGTTCTGCACTCGTAGAGTTGCCAAAGGACAAAGCTCCTGAAGACTATGTGGTGCATGGTCCAAACCGCATCACCGCCCTTCCTTTGGAAATCGCTGTCAGCTATCAGGAAGTGGCTCACTGCATCGACAAGTCGGTGGCAAAGATTGAAACCGCTGTGCTGAGTGCCCTCGAGCACACTCCACCTGAGTTGTATGCCGACATCGTGAAGAACGGTATCTGGTTGACGGGTGGTGGCGCTCTCCTCCGTGGACTCGACAAGCGTCTCACCGACAAGATCAAGATTCCTTTCCACATTGCTGAGGATCCACTCCACAGCGTGGCAAGGGGTACAGGCATTGCCCTGAAGAATGTTCACAATTTCTCGTTCTTGATGCGATAAATCTCCATCAGGAAGTGGATTCGTCGAGAGTTTCAGAGAGATGATTCAATAGCTCCTCTCTGAAATTCTTGGCGTAAATGGATGATAGATGCGTAATCTGATAGATTTCATACAAAAGAACCTGTATTGGCTGGTGTTCCTCCTTTTAGAGGCCGTCAGCCTAATTTCGCTTTTTAAGTATAACAGCTATCAGGGTAGTGTCTATTTCACAACAGCCAACAAGGTGGTGGGTGGTGCTTATCGCTTGACCAGCGATGTCACGTCCTATTTGAATCTGGGTAAGGAAAATGCTTACTTGGAGCAGCAGAACGAACAGCTTCGCAGCGAACTGATAGAACTGAAGAAGAAACTGAGGAAGAGACAGCCCAACTCTACTTCGGTGACGATTCACGACACGCTGTTGTCGGGCTATCGGTTTGTGGGAGCGCAAGTCATCAGCTCCACACTGCACCGCACGAACAATTTGCTGACTATCGACAAGGGTTCGAAGGATGGCATTCGTCCAGAGATGGGGGTGGTTTGTTCTCAAGGCGTGGTGGGTATTGTCTATCTCACCTCTCGCAACTATTCCATCGTCATTCCTCTGCTGAATGTGAGTTCGCAAATCAGTTGTCGCATGAAGAACTCCGAATTCTTCGGAACGATGCAATGGCTGCGTGGTGACCCCGACATCTCCTACGTGAACGACATTCCGCGTCATGCCAAGGTGGAACCAGGCGAGATGGTGGAAACCAACGGCTATTCGGATATTTTCCCAGAGGGCATTCCTATCGGTAAGGTGAAAAAGGTGAAAGACTCGTCCGACGGTATGTCTTACAGTTTGGAGGTCGAACTCTTCACCGACTTCAAGACGCTGCGCAACGTGTCTGTCATCACCAACTACACCAAGCCTGAACGACAAGCACTTGAGGCAAAGGCGGATTCCCTGATGCAATCAACGGAGGAATAGGTGGAAGTGAAAAGTTAAAAGTGAAAAAATAAAAATGGGCTACTCCCTACGAAGGCGAAGCATTTTCACTTGATAATTTTCACTTGTTAATTCAAAACAAGACTCATGAGTAGAGAGATTATACATAGGTTATGGAAAATGGTGATAGTGCTGCTATTGCAACTCATCATCCTCAATCATGTTCACGTGCTGACGTATGCCACACCTGTCATCATTGCCTACGTGACCATGAATTTCCAGCGTGGTGCCTCTCGCGTGGGCTTGTTGCTATGGGGATTTGTGACAGGACTGCTCTACGACGTGTTTTCCAACACAATGGGGCTTGGCATGTGCTCAGCCACGTTGCTGGCCATGATGCAACCTTTGTTGCTGAGTCTCTTCACGCCTCGTGATGCTGCTGACGACATGGTGCCATCCTTTCATACGATGGGTGCACACCGATACATCCTCTACGCTTTTTTCTCCATGCTCATCTTCCATATCGTATTCTATGCGCTCGATGCGTTCACGCTGTCCAATTGGCCGCTCACGCTCATGGCGATGGGAATTGGTGGATTGATAGCGTTTGTCATTGTGGTTTTTGCACAAACTCTTTTACCCCGCAAAAACTAATCAAAACCGACTACATTAAGATTAACTGAGATTCGCTGTGGGCAACAAAAGCATTCTTGAAAATAGGAAATATGTGATTGGCAGCATCGCTTTCGTCATCGTCGTTGCCTACATCCTTCGTCTTGCCTATTTGCAGTTGCTCAGTTCGAATTTCAAGGCCAGTGCCGACAACAACGCTTTCCACAACAACATCATCTATCCGTCGCGTGGTAACATCTACGACCGAAACGGAGAACTGTTGGTGTTCAACCAGCCTGCCTACGACCTCATGGTGACGATGCGTGAGTTGAATGACCTCGACACATTGGATTTTTGCAAAACTCTGAAAATGACACGCAAGCAGTTCGACGACAAAATGGCAGCCATTAAGGACAGGAGCAAGAATCCAGGCTATTCGTCTTATACCCAACAGCTTTTCATGAATCAGATTTCTGCGGTGGAGTATTCCGTCTTACGGGAAAAACTGTTCCGATACCGTGGCTTCAATGTGCGAAAGCGTAATATCCGACAATATGCTTATCCGAATTTGGCTCATGTGTTGGGCGATGTGGCTGAAGTGTCGCCTTACGACATCGAAAAGGACGACTACTACATGGCTGGCGACTATATGGGTAAGCAGGGTGTGGAACGTAGCTACGAAAAGGACTTGCGTGGAGAGAAAGGTGTGGAAGTCTTGTTGCGCGATGCCCGTGGACGTATTCAGGGGCATTATCAGAATGGTGCTTTCGACCGCAAGCCAAAACCTGGTAAGGACCTCACGCTGAGTATCGACATCAAGTTGCAGGCATTGGGCGAGCGACTGATGGAAGGAAAACTCGGTGCCATCGTTGCTATCGAACCCAATACGGGCGAAATCCTCTGCATGGTGTCATCGCCAACCTACGACCCTCGACTCTTGGAGGGCAAGGAACGTGGAAAGAAAATGGTGGAGATGGGGCAAGACCCACTGAAGCCTCTCCTCAATCGTGCTGTCTTGGGAACCTATCCTCCTGGCTCCACATTCAAGACATCGCAGGCACTTACCTTCATGCAGGAGGGTGTCATCACCTACAAGACGGCATATCCTTGTTCGCGAGGTTTCCGCTTTGGTAGAATGAAGGTCGGTTGTCACGGACACGGTTCTCCGCTTCCGCTGATTCCTGCCATCGCCACCTCTTGCAATGGCTATTTCTGCTGGGGACTCTATCACATGCTGAACGACCGTGAGAAGTACCACACCATTCAGGATGCCATCACTACGTGGAAAGACTACATGGTGTCGATGGGATTTGGCTATAAGTTGGGTGTCGATCTCCCAAGCGAATCGCGTGGATTGATACCAAACGCACAATTCTATGACAAGGCATTCAAGACATGGTCACCGCTCTCCGTGATTTCCATTTCCATCGGCCAGGGCGAAGTGCTGCTCACACCGCTTCAGATTGCTAACTTGGGAGCAACCATTGCCAATCGCGGCTATTACGTCACACCTCATGTTGTGAAGGAAGTGAAAGGTGGAGCGCTGGCCGACAGCCTTTTGCAGAAGCATAAGACAAAAGTCGATAGGCATTATTACGACTATGTGGTCGAAGGCATGCGCAAAGCCGTGTTGGGCGGTACTTGTAAGGGTGCGCGAAATCCTTGGTTTGAGACTTGCGGCAAGACGGGTACGGCTCAGAACCCTCACGGACAGGACCACTCAGCCTTCATGGGTTTTGCACCGAAGGATAAGCCGCAGATTGCCATTTGTGTCTATGTCGAGAACGGTAAGTGGGGAGCTACCTTTGGCGTGCCAATCGGCGCGTTGATGATGGAACAGTACATCAACGGAAAACTCTCTCCAGCCAGTGAACACAAGGCCACCGCTTTCCAGCATAAGCACATTTCCTACGCCAGTCTCATTAAGAAAGAGCTGAAAAAGATGGGCAAAGAACTGCCACAGGTGGAAAAGAAGGATTCTACCAAGACCAAGGACCCGAAGGAGTTGAAGAAACTCGAAGAGGAAGCGAAGAAGAAAGCCGAATCAGCTAAGAAGGCAGCTGAGGAAGCGAAGAAAAAGGCTGCCGAGGAGGCGAAGAAGAAAGCGGAAGAAGAAGCCAAGAAGAAGTCAGAAGCCGCCAAGAAAGCAGCTGAGGAAAAGAAGCAGAAAACCGCTGTCACCACACCAGTAGTGACCAGCAAGGACAGCGTTTCCACTGATTCTTCCGATGCTTCTGAAACTCCATCCACCAACGTTTTACCATAATGTATCATCATTAATAGAGACAATAAGATATGCCAGTACAAAACGAACAGACACCCAAGGGCATTTTCCTTTCGCTCGACTGGATGACCATCGGATTCTATCTGATTCTCGTCACGTGGGGCTGGTTCTCCATTTGTGGTGCCAGTTACGACTTCAACAATCCCGACATTCTGAGCTTTTCCACCAATTCGGGTAAGCAGTTTGTATGGATTTGCAGTTCTGTACTGTTGGGCAGTATGCTAATTTTCATCGAGAAGCGTGTATTCGACCAATCAGCCTTTGTGCTCTACACGGTGATGATGCTCCTCTTGGTAGTCACCATTTTCATTGCTCCCGACACCAAGGGTTCCCGTTCCTGGATTCCTATCGGACCCGTAAAGCTCCAGCCAGCCGAATTTGCCAAATTCTCGGTGGCTCTTGCCTTAGCAAAATATATGGACCAATACGGCTTCAGTATGCTCAACAGCAAACAGTTCATCCGCGTGGTTGGCATCATCATTCTGCCCATGCTCCTGATTGTGATGCAGAAGGAAACGGGCTCGGCTTTGGTCTATCTTGCTTTCTTCCTAGTGCTCTATCGTGAGGGTATGACGGGTTCCTTGCTGTTTACGGCCTTTGCCTGTGTCGTCTATTTCGTGGTGGGTGTACGTTTTGCAGGTGATTTCTTTCCAAAAATGCCCGTATCCATCGGAGAATTTTCGGTTTTGCTCATAGCGCAAATCTTCATCACAGGAATGACGTATATGTATGGAAAAGACCGCTTGGCTCCACAAATCATGTTCTTGGGAGGACTGGGTGTTTCCCTGCTGGCTTTCCTCTTCTCCGCATTTGTCATTCCGTTCAACGTCTGCTGGATTATGTTGGGTGTGTGCATTCTCCAAACATGCTATATCATCGGACTTGCTATCTACTACCAGTCGAGGAACTATATGCTCATATCCCTCTTCGCCATCCTTTCCACAGGTATGTATTATGTGTGCGACACTGTTCTCGACCATTTGGCTGACCACCAGCGCACGCGCATTGAAGTGCTCTTGGGCAAGAAAGAAGACTTGCGCGGTGCGGGCTACAATGTGAATCAGGCGAAGATTGCTATTGGTTCGGGCGGATTCGCAGGAAAAGGTTTTTTGAAAGGAACACAAACCAAACTCAAGTACGTTCCTGAGCAGGACACCGACTTCATCTTCTGCACTGTGGGTGAGGAAGAAGGTTTCATCGGTGCAGCCGGAGTGCTTATCATGTATCTCATTTTTATTTGGCGATTGATTACCTTGGCGGAACGACAACCCGACACCTTAGGGCGTGTCTATGGCTATAGCGTCTGTTGCATCTTCATTTTCCATCTCTTTATCAATGTGGGAATGGTACTCGGACTCACCCCCGTAATCGGCATTCCATTGCCATTTTTCTCCTACGGTGGCTCCTCCCTCTGGGGCTTCACCATTCTCCTTTTCATCTTCCTGCGAATGGATGCAGAACGAAACGTGAAACGACAATAAGAAACATCAAAAAAAGGCTTCGGCAGTGTGCTGAAGCCTTTTTTGATGATGTGTTTTTGATGATTCTATATGAAGCTCAAGATTCCTAATTGATTGACGATGATGCCAAGGATGGCGATAGGCACGATGTAGCGGAGCAGGAAGATGAGAGCCTTGAAGTAAGGCGCACTGCTGAGACCGTAATTCGTGATTTCATCGCGGAAAATCTGTTTGTCAAGATACCAACCTGCAAAGAGACTGATGAACATACCACCGATTGGAAGGAAGATGTTGGAGGAAGTCCAGTCGAAGAGGTCGAAGATGGTCATGTTGAAGAGGCGCACATCGTTGAGTACACCGAAGGAAAGCGAGCAGACGCAACCCAACAGGATGCAGACCACCGACTCGGTCATGGCGGCACGCTTTCGGCTCCATTTGAATTCTTCCGACATGTAGGAAGTCACCACTTCATGCAGCGAAATCATACTGGTGAGCGCGGCCAAGATGACCAACAGGTAGAACATCACTGAGAAGACATAACCCAAAATAGGAAGACTGGTGAAAGCCTGCTGGAACACATTGGGCAGTGTGATGAAGAGGAGGGAAGCACCCACGTCATCGGGAGACAGATGATAACCTGCTGTCGATGCTGCTGGGAAGATGATGAATCCCGCCATCAGCGCAATCATCGTGTCGATGGATGCCACCTGAAGGGCAGTTTTACCAAGACGGGTTTTCTTGTCGAAGTAAGAGGCATACGTGCAGAGGCATCCCATGCCGAGCGAAAGGGAATAGAAGGCTTGTCCCATGGCGGAAAGGACTGTCTTACCCGTTATTTTCGAGAAATCGGGCTTCAGTAGAAACTCAATGCCTTCATTCGCACCAGGCGAAGTGACTGCACACACCACGAGCAGCACCACCAAGCCAAACAGGACGGGCATGAGGATTTTCGACCATCGTTCAATTCCTTTTGTCACACCTTTCACAATCACAAAGTGCGTCATCAGCACAAAGGCGATGAGCCAGATGATAGGCATCCACGGATTGGCAGCAAACTCATTGAAAATCTTGGGGAAGTCGTTGGAGGTCTTGCCAGCAAACTGGTTGGTGATGGCAAGCATGGCATATTCGATGGTCCATCCAGCCACGACACAATAGTAGCACATGATGAAGAAACCCGAGAACACACCCAGTCGTCCCACCCATTTCCACTGTGTGCCTGGAGCCAGTTTCTGATAGGCACGAGCTGTGTTGGCTTGCGTGTGTCGTCCAATCATGAATTCGCTCAGCATCACGGGCAGTCCGATGAGCAGGATGCAGATGATATATACAATGATGAAGGCAGCACCACCGTTGCGTCCCGTTTCGATAGGAAAGCGCCAAATATTGCCCAATCCAACGGCAGAACCAGCTGCTGCTAACACTGCGCCTATTTTGCTTCCGAAGTTTTCTCTATTCGTCATAGTTCTATTTTAGAGTGGATGTATTGTTTCTTTTCAAACGAAGTTGAACACTCCGAATTGGTTCAGGAAAATGAGGAGGATGGCAAGAGGTGTGATGTATCGGAGTGTGAAAATCAGTCCGCGCACGTAAGGGGCTCCATTCTCACCGTAGTTCGTGAGTTCGTCGCGAAACACCTTCTTGTCAAGATACCAGCCCGTGAAGATGGAGATGAGCATTCCGCCAAGTGGCATGCAGAAGTTCGAAACCGTCCAGTCGAAGAGGTCGAAGATGGTCATGCCGAAGATGTGTATATCTCCCAATTTTCCAAAGGAAAGGGAACACAGTGTACCTAATACAATGGCGACTCCCGTTTCAAACATAGCGCCTTTCTTGCGAGGCAGGTTGAATTCCTCCGTCATGTACGAAGTCACGATTTCGTGCATGGAGATGGTACTGGTGAGCGCAGCCAAGATAAGCAGAATGTAGAACATCACGGAGAAGATGTAAGCCACCCACGGCAGTCCGTGAAATGCCATCTGGAACACATTGGGGAGGGTGATGAAGATGAGCGAAGGTCCCACATCGTCAGGCTGGAGGTGGTAGCCACTGGCTGCAGCAGCTGGGAAGATGATGAATCCCGCCATCAGTGCTATCAGTGTGTCGATGGTGCATACCTCAAATGCCGTTCTGCTGATGCTGGTCTGAGGTTCAAAGTACGAGGCGTAGGTGCAAAGGCAGCCTAATCCGAGCGACAACGAGAAGAAGGCTTGGCCCATCGCGTTGAGGACCACCTTACCATCCACCTTCGAGAAGTCTGGCTTCAGCAGGAAATGCAGTCCCTCACTTGCATTGGGGAGAAACACCGAGCAAGCCACCAACACGACGATGATGCCCAACAGCACGGGCATCAGCACATTGCTCCATCGCTCAATGCCCTTGGTCACACCCTTCACGATGATGAAGTGGGTGAGCAATATAAAAACGATGAGCCAGAGGGTAGGGCGCACGGGGTCGGCAGAAAACTCTGCAAAGATTTTGCCGAATTCATCGGGAGTTTTGCCTATAAAGCTATTGCTGAGCGCGAGCCACGCGTACTCAATTGTCCATCCTGCCACAACGGAATAGTAGCTGAACACCAGCACACCTGCAAACACGCCCAATCGTCCCACCCATTTCCATTGAGTGCCTGGTGCCAACTTCTGATAAGCACCCGCTGTGTTGGAGCGCGTGTGTTTACCAATTACAAATTCGCTCATCATCACGGGAATGCCAATCAGGAGAATGCAAGCAATGTAGATGAGGATGAAGGCAGCACCGCCGTTGCGTCCCGTCTCGATGGGAAAACGCCAGATGTTGCCGAGACCAACAGCCGAGCCCGCCGTGGCAAAAACTGCACCTATTTTACTACCAAAATTCTCTCGTTTGCTCATTATGTCTCTGTTTGCGATGCAAAATTAAAACATTTTCCTTAAATTTGCAGAAAAATTGTAAGTAAATTACGGCGATGAAGGCTTTCAAGAACTATTTTTGGACAATTCTCCTTTCTTTTGTTGTCATCACTCTTTCCATCATACCAATTCCTGAAGTACCTCCCTTGGAGGATATTCCCCTTTTCGACAAGTGGGTGCATTTCCTCATGTATGGAGCCGTGGCATGTTGTGTGTGGTATGATTACTATCGGAATAGAGCAGACCGAAAGATTACTCTAAGAACCATTCTCTGCACCGTTGTTTACCCCATCCTCTTGGGTGGCATCCTTGAACTGTGGCAGAGGTATCTCACCACCTGCCGTTCGGGTGAATGGCTCGACTTTATTGCCGATTCCATCGGAACTTTTTTGGCTTTTCCCATCGGTGCCTTCATTATCCGATACTTTGCCAAAAAGGTCAATTTCCCTAAGGCATAAAAAAGCAGAACGGGAATCATCCGAATGGCTGTGGAGCCAAGGAATGATTCCTGTTCTGCTTTTATACAAAGTATGTTTTACTTATTCAATTCTTCCTTTTCGAAGTGCTTGCCCCAAAGGATATAAGGGTAGCGCATGAGGTGGGAGTTGTAGAAACGCTTGTCGCCTGTCACTTCCTTGCCTAAAAAGTCGGGCTTGATATATTCTTCATCCTCACTGTTCAGCTCTATTTCTGCCATCACCAGCCCTTCGTTGTCGCCAAGAAACTCATCCACTTCGATGGTGTGCTTGCCATCGTGAATGAGCCAGCGCCATTTGTCGATTCGGCCTGGTCGGCACAGATTCAGCAATTGGCGACCGTCCTCCATCGACACTTCCGTCTCAAATTCGTAGCGAGCCAGTCCTTCCTTACCCGATGGCCCCTTGATGGTGAGATAAGCCTTGTCGTCGCGGATTCTGATGCGCACCGTTTTGCCTGGAGCCGTTTCGAAATAGCCCTGCTCAATGTGGCTGCGAGCGTATGCCTTGCTCTTGTATTCACCCACAACAATGAATTTGCGCTCTATTTCAATGTTCATATTGCTAATATTATATGGTTTCCTATTCTGCTTTCGAAGAGAATTCCATCAGATAAGCCTTGATGAAATCGTCGATTTTGCCATCCATCACACCGCTCACGTCCGAAGTCTGGTAGTTGGTGCGATGGTCCTTCACGCGGCGGTCGTCGAACACATACGAGCGAATCTGTGAGCCCCATTCAATTTTCTTTTTTCCTGCTTCCACCTTCTCCTGCTCTGCCATCTTCTTCTTGAGAGCACGGTCGTAGAGTTGGGAACGGAGCAAGCGCAAGGCATTCTGTCTGTTTTCCAACTGCTTACGTGTTTCCGTATTTTCGATGAGAATTTCCTCTTCTTCGCCCGTGTCAGGATCTACATACTGATATCGCAGACGCACGCCGGTTTCCACCTTGTTCACGTTCTGACCGCCAGCACCGCCACTTCGGAACAAGTCCCAACTGATTTTGCTCTTGTCAATCACCACGTCGATGGAATCGTCAACGAGTGGAGTGACAAACACCGAGGCAAAACTCGTCATGCGCTTGCCCTGAGCGTTATATGGCGAAACGCGCACCAGTCGGTGCACACCACTTTCGCCCTTCAGAAAACCGTAGGCTTGGTCGCCTTCAATCTCCATTGTCACGGTCTTGATTCCCGCCTCGTCACCATCCTGATAGTTGCTGATGGTCACCTTATACTTGTGTGCTTCAGCCCAACGCTGATACATGCGCATGAGCATCGAAGCCCAGTCCTGACTTTCCGTTCCGCCTGCACCCGAATTGATTTTCAGCACGGCATCCATGCCGTCGGCCTCCTCGCGAAGCATGTTCTTCAACTCCAATGTCTCAATCAGACTGAGTGCCTGGGCATAGTCTTGGTCCACTTCCTCTTCTGTCACCAATTCTTCCTTGAAGTAGTCGAAGGCAAGTTCCAGTTCGTCGCACGCTGTTTTCACCTCGTCGTAACCATCCAACCATTTTCGGATGTCCTTCACCTTCTTCATCTGAGCCTCCGCAGCCTTGGCATCTTCCCAGAAATCAGGTGCTTGCGTGCGCAACTCCTCTTCTTCCACTTCCACACGCTTTTGCTCGATTCCCAAGTAGCGGTAAAGGGCTTCCGTGCGCTCTTTAATGTCTTTCAGTTGTTCTGCTGTTATCATAAGATTCAATAATATTGTGCAAAGATAGTGAAATTCAGTGAGATTTCAAGAATTTTTGATTAACTTTGCCGCTGAATTCTAACATACGGCACAATGAAACAAGTTCTTATACTCCTTTTTTGTCTGCTTCCACTCTCTGCCAGTGCGCAGTTCTTCAATTTTGGTTTTGGTGACGATATGTTCACTCAGCGCCAACAGCGTGAGCAGGAACAAATCACAAAACCCGAATACAAGGGTGGTACAGACGCCATCAATAAATTCCTCAAGAAGAATTTCCGCAATCCTCCGATGGATAAGAAACTCGACGGCAAGGTTGTCGTGGCTTGTATCCTCAGCGAGAAGGGCAAAGTGTTGGAAACCCACATCGTTCAGGGCATGGGCGACGAACTGAATTCAGAGGCGCAGCGCGTGTGCAAGAAGATGAAGTTCAAGCCAGCCAAGCGAGGAAAGACAAAGGTGAAGAGCCGCTTCGACATCGTTTTCCCCATCCGTCGCAGCCGTCTTTCCTTCTCCACACTTCAAACGGTGGATTTGTAAGATTCAAATGGAGGGGCTAAGTGCAATTCGTACTTAGCCCCTCCTTCTTTATTATATTGTCCGCAAAATTGATGGCGAAACCATTCATTTCCCCATTCCCTTTTTTACCTCAACCTGTTCCTGATAAAGCTTTGGCGAGCGTAGGCGAAGAAGAAGGCTACGCCCATAGCATTGCCAACGGCTGCCACCCAGAAAGCTGCGTGATAGCCGAGACTTTCGGCAATGGCACCACCTAATATCACACCTAAGCCCACTCCCAAGTCCCACGATGTGAGAATCGTGGCGTTGGCAGTACCACGCTGACTGTTCGGAGCCAAGTTGATAAACATGTTCTGCATGGCAGGATACATGTGTCCGTTGCCCAAACCGATAATGATGGCAGAGCCGTAGTAGGCGATGGGATGATGGAACGCAGCAAAAAGGATGTAGCCAAACATGGAAAAGAACATGCCCTTGCTGGCGTTCTCCACGATGCGACCTTTGCGCAGCGAGCGTCCACCCATGAGGCGCGACGACATCAGTCCCAACGAAAGCAGCAGGAAGAAAGTACCTGTGCCAGTCGTGATGCCCAATTCCTCCTTGCCGTAGATGGCAAGATAGGTGGAGATGACACCATAAGAAAAGGACAGGAGCGCAATGACGATGGCTTCGCTCCATCCAATCAGCAGGAAAAACCTATCGAGCGAAATCTGCTTCTTGTTGGCAACGGGAGGTCGTTCTGCCACTTTCACACTCGACACCATCAGCCACCCCAGGCAGGAACTGACCAACGAAACGGCAAAGAGCAGTTCGAAGTTGTGGAACAGCACATAGAGGTACATGGCAACCGTTGGAGCAATGGCAGAAGCGATGTTGTTGCTCAGTCCATAGTAGCCAAT
>CADBXS010000033.1 GCA_902798705.1 uncultured Bacteroidales bacterium | reverse complement strand
TTTTTCCAAAAAGAGGTAAGTTTGTACCGAAGATTTGGAAAAAAATATGTACTTTTGTGGAAAGTTTTATTCCTTATGTAAAGCTCGCCGTGTTAACGTCGAGGGCTCGCCATTTGGCTTACGCCGAGCTAAAGGTTCAGTAAAATCAAAGGAAAACGTCAGTAAAATCAGAGGGAAAGTTCTGAAAAAGCGAAGGGGAACGTCAGTAAAATCAAGGAGTGTCACTTCGTGACAGAAATCTAACAAATCTTTCAATAATCTTTAAAAATATTATTTGTTTGATTTGTTTAGATTTGAAAGATTTGGCTACGCCGAGCTAAAGGTTCTCGCCGTAGGCGACTCAAAATAATGATTCGCTGAATAGTTACTTTTTGGAGTAATTATGATTATTATTCTAATTTCTTTCCTAAGACAACTATTGTCATTATAGATGTAATGCGTTTCAAGTTCTATTTCGCAATCTTCTTGATGTGGTGATTGGCAGATTGGAGATAGATGCCGTGAGGAAGTGCAGTATCGGTTGAGGCTATTCGTTTACCCTGGAGGGAATAGATGCCATCGGGAAACGAATTGCTGGTTTTTGCCGAATTCATCGAATATTTTTGGTCTGAAGGTAGGGCTGAGATAGCATCCATTTCGCCTGTTGGCACTATCTTCAGCATCTGGGAGGCATGACTGGCGAGGGTGGCGATGTATTGCGAACCAGAGAAGGTGCCGAGCGATTCCTTCGTCCAAAGGTCTGTGATTTCGCATTTCTCACCTGCTGGTATGCCAAGAGAATTAAGGTCGAGTGCGAGCTTGAGACTGTCTGTGGCAGTTGGGTCGGAAGTGAAAACCAAGAATTCCATCGTCACACCATTGTTGATATTCTTTTTCACTCCCTCGTCATATCCCACGAAACTGCGGAATTTGACAAATGGATGGCTTGGAGGCAATGCGTAGGTGATGATGCTACTTGCATTTGTGCCGATTCCATCGGTATATTCTTGTGCATTCACGACGAGCGTTCCTCCATCCACGTTCTGTCCGTAATTGGAGATGTCTTTCCAACTTGTCTTGCTACTTTCGTATTGGAAAGAGGTAAGTTTTGTTTCGTTTCCATCGGCATCGATGAGCGTTGGATTAATCCAGTCGGCATGGTCGTAACTATAGCCGTCGCCAGCATCTGTCACAACGAGATAGAGTTTCTTTGCTCCTGTGATGTCAGCTTCGATGTTTGTTCCTTCCGCTTGGAATTTACCGCTTACCAAGTCACTGTTTGCCACTGCGTGAGCAGGATTGCAGACTGAGCGATAAGTAGGGTCCTCGTTGAATACCATGAACTTGATGGAAGAAGTGGCACCGCTTTGCGTGCGACCTGTATCGTCAATGCCACAATATCCTGAAAAATGCACTGCTCCTTCAGGAAGTTTGAAGACGAGAATTCCGTTTGATTCATAGCTGAATCCGTAGTTGTATGCTTTGCCATTGATGCGAAGCGTGCCGCTATTGATATTCTTGTTCCAATTCACTCTTTTATAATAGGTACGCGACACATCCTGACGTATCACATCGCTTTGGGTGAGGCGCACACTGTCGCCATTTTCCAAGCGAATCCAGATATTCACCCAGTCGGCATGGTCGTAATTGAAGTTGTCGCCTGAATCATCGGCAACGAGAGAGAGCACCTTACTCCCAACAGGAATATCTACTTCCACTTGTTGTCCAAAACCAGTGGTGAGAAGGGAGATGGTTTCCGTAGAAAAGAGTGCTTCGTTGGCACGAATCCAATTGTCCGAGGAACTGAGGTTGAACATGGCTGCATATTTTACTTTACTGTTTGGTTCGTCAGCAGTCCATATCACTCCAGAACCATTGTTGCTTACCAAGCGGTTGTTTACGGAGTTTTGGTCGATGTTGATAACATCCGCATTGGTCATCAATCCTTTTGTGAATTCTGTATTGTAAGTCATGTCACCACCAAACATGAGCGGAGACTTGAAGATGCTCCAAAGGTTCATCATCGTGTATTGCTCGTTTTGGGTGAGATTGGAGAAACGTCCTGCTCCTCCGTTGTTGTTCATGGCAATCTTGCCCAAAGGCAGCATATCGCAGTCGGGATAACTGCCTTCGATGCGGTATTGGTTCCAGTTTTCTGCCAAACGGAATACGGCTGCGATGTCGCTCCATTTGTCCCAAAGGTCGTCCATCATTCGCCACATGTTGGCATGCTGCTGACAACTCTCCCATTTATTAAGAGGTGTTGCACCAGGGCTCATACTCATCACGATAGGTCGTCCGCATTGGTCGATGGCATGACGGATGAGGCCTATCTCTCCGTCGTGGTAAGGTCGGCTCAAATCGTCGATTTTGATGAAATCGACTCCCCATTCAGCATAGAGATTGAAGATGGAGTTGTAGTAGTCCTGTGCTCCAGGCTTGGTGCAATCCACGGTGTAATTGTCGCTGAGCCATGTGCAGAGCGAGTCGCGGTTGTAGATTTGGTTGCAGGAATATTCACTGCCGTAGATAGGGCATTTGTTGTTGACAGCCTTCTTCGGTACACCTCGCATGATGTGGATGCCGAACTTCAGTCCCATAGCATGGATGTCGTCAGCGAGTTTCTTGAACCCGTGGCCATCGGCAGCCGAAGGGAATCGCTTGGTGTCGGGCAGGTAGCGTCCGTATTCGTCCATCGTATAGACAGGGTTTGATTGGTTGTAGTAGGAATTCTTGTCGTCGGTGAACCAGCGAATATCTACCACTACGTATTCCCATCCGTATTTCAGCAGATGGTCGCGCATGTATTCAGCGTTGTTTCTCACTTGTTGTTCGGTCACTGAGGAATAATAACAATCCCAAGAGTTCCATCCCATAGGTGGTGTCTTTGCCCACTCATGAAAATCCGATTGTGCGAAAAGTGTGCTTGTCAAGATGCTGACAAGCAAAAAAATGAATGCTTTTTTCATGGTCTATCTCAAATAATTATTAACTTTGCTGCAAAGTTAGTGATTTGTTGGAAGATTTCCGGCTTTGTTGACATAAAAAAAACGATTCAATGCTGTCGCAGCATCGAATCGCAAGAATGAAACCTTTAACTAACTATAATATTACTAACTATCTAACCAATATGAAATATAGAAAAAATCTGTTATCAAATTAAGATGTCATTGTTTTTTTGTTTGACGCTGCAAAGTTAGGAACTTTTTTCCATGAATATTGTCAAATTTGTTACTGTACTTGTTGAATTTGTAAACTGGGTGTAACTTCTTTTTTCGAATTTGTAAATATTGCGATGAATTCGTCCTTTTTCTTTGAAAAGAAATTTGTGAGAGAGATTGTTTTTCACGATATTTGCAGAAAATATAATATTTAAGAATTCAATAGCGAATGTTATGAAATTCAGAACAAATCTTTTGCTTGCGGGTGTGCTGCTCGCCTTCACTCAGCAACTTCGTGCCCAAAGTGACATCTATCCCGAACATTTTGACTTGGACGAGGTGACACTTTTGGAAGGTCCATTGAAAACTGCAATGGATGTGAACAACAATCTTCTTTTGAAATACGATGCCGACCGTCTGCTGACACCGTTCATCCGTCAGGCAGGACTGAGCAAGAAGAGCGGTTCGAAATACTATGGCTGGGAAACGAAGCATCCTTCATTTCCAAACTGGGGACAGTCGTCGTGGAGTTTGGAAGGACACGTGGGAGGTCATTATCTCACCGCCCTTGCCTTGGGATATGCTGCAACGAATGATGCAGCTACGAAAACCAAGTTGAAGGAACGTCTCGACTATTGTCTGGACATCCTGAAGGATTGCCAGGATGCTTTCGACAGCGATACACAGGGCATGTATGGATTCATTGGTGGACAGCCCATCAATCAGATATGGACAGGACTCTATGCCAACGACCTCTCGGCTTTCCGCCAGTATGGTGGTTGGGTACCTTTCTATTGCGAACACAAGGTGCTGGCAGGCTTGCGCGATGCTTGGCTCTATACGAAGAGCGAAGAAGCTAAGGAGCTCTATCTGAAATTGTGCGACTGGAGTGTGAACGTCGTGAGCCGACTGAGCACTAACGATATGCAGACTGTGTTGGGCTGGGAGCATGGTGGTATGAACGAAACATTGGCTGATGCCTACAAGATTTTTGGCGACAGGAAATACTTGACCGCTGCCAAAAAGTACAGCCACAGCACGATGATTAACAATATGCAAACGCTGAACACCACTTTCCTCGATGGCAAACATGCCAACACGCAGGTACCTAAATATATTGGTTTTGAACGTATCTACCAGTTGGACAATTCGGCAACTACCTATCAGAAGGCTGCACACAACTTCTGGCAGGATGTGGTGGAGAACCGCACAGTGGCGATTGGTGGTAACAGTGTGAGCGAGCATTTCTTGGCAGCCAGTCGTGGTGCTCAGTATATGGAAAACTTGGAAGGACCAGAAAGTTGCAATTCCAACAATATGCTGAAACTCTCGGAAGACCTCTTCGATGAAACACATGATGCCAAGTATGCTGATTTCTACGAATCCACCACATGGAACCATATTCTTTCCACACAGGATCCGCAGTCGGGTGGCTATGTATATTTCACGACACTTCGTCCACAGTCCTACCGCATCTATTCGAAAGTGAACCAGGGTATGTGGTGCTGTGTGGGAACAGGTATGGAAAACCATGCCAAGTATGGACACTTCATTTATACGCATAGCATGGACAATGGCACACTCTATGTGAACCAGTTCACGGCAAGCCAACTCCATTCTGAGCATTTCGGTGTGACACAAACCACTAACTTCCCATTCGTGCAAAGTACAACACTGAAGATTGACAAGGGCTCGTTCACCTTGGCTGTTCGTCATCCAGCATGGGTGGGCAAGGACTTCGCCGTGAGTGTGAATGGTAAGAAACAGAGCGTGAGTGTGAAGGAAGGTGTGGCTTCCTATGTGCAAGTGAGCGTGAAGGCTGGTGACGAAGTCATCGTAAGTCTGCCAATGTCGCTTCGTTACGAGGAATGTCCGAACTACACAGACTATGTGGCATTTAAGTATGGTCCTATCCTCTTGGCGGCTCAGACCACTGCCATGAATGCCAGCGATGCTAAGACAACGGGATTGACTTACGAGAAACTGCAGAATGAGTTTGCTGGCGAGGGACGTATGGATCATAGCCCCGGAGCGATGGCTACGAGCAAGTCGCTCAGTAGTGCACCTCTGCTTATCGGTAATCGCAGCGAATTGCTCAAGCGTATCAAGAAGGTGGGTGACTTGCAGTTCACCATCGATGCAAAGAGCGAACAAAGCAAGGGCGAATGGAATCAGTTGACACTTGTTCCTTTCTATCAGATTCATCATGCACGCTATAGTTGCTATTGGTATGCGCAGACTGCAGAGGCTTACAACGAGAGCGATATGGGCAAGGCTGATGCTGCGGCTGCTGCACTCATTGCTCGCACCATCGACTATGTGGCAACGGGTGAGCAACAGAGTGAGGCAGGACATGACGCATCCTATTCTACCAACAGCTCTCATGGTGCTTACAATGGTGAGTTCTATCGCGATGCACAGCGTGGTGGCTATGTGCAATACACCTTGCAGAACAAGTCTCTTAAAAAGGATTCACTTGCTATCATGTGCCGTTTCACGACGGCAGACAAAGGTCGCGTGGGTACTATATATATAAATGGTGTAAAGCTTACTACGGTCACCGTTCCTTCTTCGCATAAGAATGCAGAGAACAACGGCTTCTACAATGTGGAGATAGAGTTGCCAAAGGAGATGGCAGTGAATGCTGACGGCAGTGCGAAGAAAGAGTTTGTCTTCAAGTTCGTGGCTGAGAACAACACTGTGCTTCCAGGACTCTATTATCTGCGATTGGTGAGTGGTTACGACGGTAAGTTCTACAAATTCCACGCTTCCGATTGGAAGACGGGAGACAACAATCGCGTGTCACAAAACAATATTTCCTACAATACAACGGAAAATCTGATTACAGTGAAAGCATCAGGCAACAATAATGTTTGCCTGATGCTCGACTACGAAAAATGTGAATACAACGTGAAGGCAGCGCAAAAATACTTCGTTGTGGTGGGTGAAGGACTGAATCTGAGCAATGGAATGAGTTATCTCTGGTGGTTGAATGGCGTGAATAAAGGTAGTCAGGTGCCACCAACTGCTACCCGCACATCTGGAACGAAGCGTGTGGTGGCTTGGAACATCACTGAAACAGGTTTGGATGGCAACTGCACAGGAGATGAATGGAGTTTTTGCACGGGTGCCACCATTTTCGGACTGACAGCAACGAATGGAACAGCGCGTATTTCCTTCATCGGTTTCCTGAATTCACTCGATGAAATTGATGAATTGCTGGCTGTGAATGATGTGGAAATGGATGCTTCTGCCACTATGCCAAAAACCTATATTTCTCTCGATGGAATCGTCCATTCTCAGCCTGTGGATGGCATTAACATCGTGAATGGAAAGAAAATTCTGAAGAAATAATTTGGAAGGATATAATTTGAGTTATCAAATTCGAAAAATCTTGTAACATATAAAAAACTGAAAAACACAAAATCGACGTATCTTTGCCACTGAATTCGTTTTGGACTGTTCTCTGTGCCGAAACGACGTGCTGTTTTGCTCGAAACTAAATTCACCATGCAATATGATACGTAAACTTTTCCTTTTGGCTTTTATTGCCCTTCAATCCTCATTCTTCATGCTTCCTTGTGAGGCACAGGGCTATCGCAACCCGATTATCAATGCCGATGTGCCCGACATGTCGATTTGTAGAATGGGCGACTATTACTATCTCATTAGTACAACGATGCACCTCATGCCGGGAGCTCCTATCATGCGCTCCTCGGATATGCAACATTGGGAAACCATTTCCTACGTGTTCCCACGCATTGACGATGGTCCTCGCTACGATCTGCTCGACCACGAAAGTGTGTATGGACAGGGACAGTGGGCTTCCTCCATTCGTTACCACAACGGACAGTTCTATGTGTGGTTCACGGCCAATGGTGCACCCGGCAAGGGATTCATCTACACCGCCAAAGATGCAGCTGGTCCTTGGACGCTTCTCTCTCGTCCTAAGCACATGCACGACGGTTCCCTTTTCTTCGACGATGATGGCAAGGTGTATGTTTTCTGCGAAACGGGACGACTCATCGAACTCAACGAGGACTTGAGCGACCAGAAGCCAGGAGGCATCAATAAGATTCTTTTTGAGCGTGACGAAGAAGAGCGCGGAGCCTTGCTCGAAGGCAGTAGTGTCATCAAGCACAACGGCAAATACTATCTCTGCATGATTTCCATGAAATGGGGGGTGCCTGGACGTGTGCGCCGAGAGGTTTGCTATCGTGCCGACAACATCCTGGGTCCATACGAGAAGAAAGTCATCCTAGAAACGCCATTCGAGCGATTCGGTGGAGTGGGACAAGGTTGCATCGTGGATGGCAAGAACGGTGAGTGGTATGGATTCATCTTCCAAGACCGTGACGGAATCGGTCGCACACCATGTCTGATGCCTTGCCGTTGGATTGACGATTGGCCTATTTTGGGCGATGAAAACGGAAAGATACCAAATGACCTCAGTGTGGATTACACCTCCATGGAAGGTATTGTCGGTAGTGACGACTTCAACCCTGCTGGCAGCGAGAAGGGCAATCTCGTTTGTCATGATGGAAAGTTGGGCTTGTACTGGCAGTGGAATCACAATCCGATTGATGAGGCTTGGAGCTTGACTGAGCGTCCTGGCTATATGCGTCTGAAGACAGCACGAGTGGTGGACCAGCTCTTCGTGGCTCCAAACACCCTTACCCAGCGTATGACTGCCCCTCGCTGTTCAGGTAGCATCAAGCTTGATGTGAGCAAGATGAAGGACGGCGATGTGGCTGGACTGAGTGCCTTCCAAGGCGACTGTGGTGCTTTGCAAGTAATGAAGGAAGGTAAGAAGTTGCGACTGGTGATGACAGAACAGGGAATGGTTCTGCGTCGTGGTTCACGCCATTTGGAGAGTCCGAAGTATAAGGAAGTAGCCTCCGTTCCTCTCAAGCGCAAGCAAATCTATCTGCGTGTGGATGGCGATTTCACTGCAGGTAAGGACATGAGCTACTACTATTACAGTTTAGATGGCAAGAATTGGATTTCCATCGGCAATCCTGTCAGCGTGAAATTCGATTATACCCGCATGTTCATGGGTACTAAATTTGCCATTTTCAACTATGCTACCAAATCTACAGGTGGCTATGTTGATATTGACTATTTCCATGTGGAATCCTTCTTGAGGTAAAGAAGTCTGTTTTTAGGATTATAACAGAAAGAGGGGGGTGTCATTGGCTTTGAACCCCCCTCTTAGCGTATGATATGTAGTTGAAATCTATTTTTTCTTCATTGCTCCTTGGATTACTGTCCAATAATCCTCAACATCATCATTAATCCATTCTTCGTCACATTCTTCAGGTTTGAAATCGGGGTCATCCAGTTCGTACCATTCCAAGCGTTCCTTATCATCTGCTGACTTGCGCTTCTTTGTTCTGAGTTCAAGAAGTTCTTCGTATCCCCATACACCCCCGCAGTCTTCTGGTGGACAGGCACCTTGACCTTTCACAAATACGACCTTTGGCTCTTCGTCTTTCTCGTATTCACGAATACCTTTCACCCACACATCATGCTCCCAACTGTCTCCGAAGTCGTACTCAAATTTAATGCGAGTACCTTTTGATGCAAGAACTTCTGAAAGTGCGGTTTTATCGGCATTAATTGATCTTTGGAATCCCCAAAAGCCAAACATATCCTCGTCTTGTTTCATTTGGGCTGTATTCAGATAATATGTATCATTTTTTCTGAATTGGTGCAGGTGTGCGTTATCCCATCCCATAGCAATGATGAGAAATTGAGCCAAAAGTTCGAGCGACATGTTCGATGGAACTTTCAACTCTCGCCAAATCTTGACAGGAGCATTATTGAGTTTGATACGAATGTGATATTCTTTGGCTGGAAGACCCTTCTTGATAAATAGCCCTTTGGGAATATAGTCAGGGTCGTAGTATTCATCGTCCTCTTCCTCTTCATCATTTTCTTCTTCGTCATCGTAATAATCGTCCTCTTCGTCCTCTTCCTCATCTTCATCCTCCGGTGAAATGGAGTCATAATTATCAAATAAGTTCTTCAGACTTCCTAACTTCCCATGATTGCTAAATCCAAACATTGAGATGAAATCCAACAAATCTTTTGTTGTTACGATTCCAAGAGTTTTTAGTAATTTCTTTTCTTTGTCTTTCAGATTTTTTGTCAATGTTTCATAATCCAGTATTTTCACGAATTCTTCCACATTCTTGTCCTCATCATCCTTCTGATGATTTTCCATTTTAATGACTTTTGCCATGCTAACAATAAGAATTGGTTGTTATTTGAAAAGTTTTGGGAGTAAGTCGTTCAGATATTTGCGCCAGTTTGCCCAGATATGACCTTCATCGCTTTCGAAGTATTCGTATTTGCAACCATGCTTGTCGAGCATCTTGCGGAAGTTCACATTGTCTTGATAGAGAAAGTCCGTATTGCCAATGTAAATCTGATATAGCTTTGGCTTCTTCTGGAACAACGTCACCATCTTTTCCTCCAAGTTCTCATAAATCTCGGGCTGTTGCTGGTTGCGGCTTTGACGATTGATAGCAGCCGACATAGGAGCGATGTAGCCAAACATATCAGGGTTGTTGGCTGAAATGTAGATGCTGTGGAATCCACCCATCGACAAACCCGAAATGGCACGATGGTTCTTGTCGGCAATAGTGCGGAAATGTGCGTCCACATAGCCCACCACATCCTTTGGAAATGCCATCTCGATGGCTCCGTCCATCATACCGCGCGACATGAACGATGGTTTATACATCGAGTTCTCGTATTCGCCTGGTACAGCTTTCTGTGCACCGTTTCCGTTTGGCATCACGATAATCATAGGTTCTGCCTTGCCTTGAGCGATGAGGTTGTCAGCAATCTGTGCAGCACGACCGAGTTCGCTCCATGCGTTTTCATCGCCGCCAGCGCCATGCAAGAGGTAGAGTACAGGATAACGCTTCTTGCCTTCCTCGTAACCAGCAGGTGTGTAAACTGTGAAACGACGTGCATCCATCCCCAAACCAGGACTTGGATACCACACTTTCGAAACGGTGCCATGAGGAACATCTCGCACGATGTAATTGGCAGAGAGTTCACCGTCGATGAAGAAATAGTTGGTGTAGGTAGCGATGTCGCGACACATATACACATTGCTTGGGTCAGTCATGCGGATACCATCCACGTGGAAGCAATAAGTGTGCATTTCGGGCTGCAGTGCTTCGGTCGTGTAGCTCCACACGCCTCGTTCGTCTTTCACCATTGGAGCGCGTCTGCCTCGTCCGGAAATAAAATTACCCTCCACTTCTACTTTCTGAGCATTAGGAGCCAAGAAACGGAAGATGACAGTTTTATCGTTCTTGATTTCGGGCGAAACGATGTTGCCCGTGTTGGTCATAATGGTTTCCTGTGCCCGTGCGCTTCCCACGAGTGCAACGAGGAGAGCAAGAAAAAGAAGTCTTTTCATGGTGCAATGTCAGTTTTAGTTAGAACTCTTATTATTATTTAATTTTTCAAGTAAAACCAAGAAGGGCTGTTAGGAGCACAGGCAGGCTGTGGAGTTTTGCGCAATCCCTGCCTGTGCCCTTTGTTTTTTCGGGGCTTTTGAGCAGAAAATTCTGCTTGTGAAAGTTGAATGACAATTACAACTTAAACTTGTATCCTACAGTGAATTGGAATACACCGTTTTTTGAGTCATAGCCGTCAATAACTTTTGTTACTCCAATGTTGTAACGACCATCGATAACAAAATTGTTGTATTCGTATGATAATCCTATAGGTATTGAGAAATCGAAAGAGTTTACATCAAATCCAAAATCAGAAAGGCTCATGCTTACACTTGTGCTTCCTTGTGAAATCTTCGCTTTTGAGGAAACATTAAAGCCCGGTTGAATACCTAATTTAACTGCCAATCCTTTTGTCACATAAATGTTTGCTAAAATAGGCATGTTAATATAGTCCAATTTTACTGTAGCATTATATTTTGTACCTGCACTGTAATCATCTTCTTTTTCTCCTTGCATCGAATATAATAAACCTGCTGAGAGACTAAATAATCTTGTGATTTGATATTCGAACTCGGCTCCTAAAACCAATCCAAGTCTTGAATTTACATCGTCAGCATCAATAAGAGTTGCTACATTGAGTCCTACTTTAGGTTGAACGGTTAGGGTACCAACTTCATGTTGAGCATAAGTTGCTAAAGAAAACATCAAAATAGATGCTATAAGAAATCCCTTTTTCATATTATTTGCATTTAAAAATGAATTGGATAAGAATCTGTGCAAAGATAATCCATTTTTGTTTATTTGCCATAATTTTTCTTGAATATTTCATCCTCAATAATTTGTCCTACAGATAATAACGTGCGAGTTCGGGCTAATTTCTTAATTTACTATGTATGGCCGTATTGGAAAACCGAGCTAAAAGACTTTGGATGTACTGTCACTTCCCTTTGTTTTTACTGGTTTTTTCATTTGATTGCACTGAAATGGCGAGCTCTCAACGTTAACACGGCGAACCTTCGCCATCGAAATGCCGAAGGCTCGCCAAGTCGATGCCGAACCTTCGGGCAACTAGTTGCAACAAAGGAGCGTCTCAGTATATCCACAAAAGAAGTCCCCCAAAGTCCCTTCTAAGCCTCCTCCAGTTCCAATACCCCTGCAACTCCCCTTAGAGGGGAGAGATAGGAATAAATAGGGAGGGAAGCCATCCGGATGGCTTACTCCTCCCCTTGGGGAGGTCGGGAGGGGCCATTAACGCCAACAGCCTCCCTCAAGTCGTTACTGAGGGAGGCTGTTGTTAGGCTAAATTCTAACCTCGCGGTCCGAATTTAAAAAATCATTTACTAACTAATCTAAACTAACTTATATATTAACTAACCCTTTTTGTATTCGGAATGATGTTGTCTTTTTCTTTTGACACTGCAAAGGTACGACGTTTTTTCCCTTCTTCCTATTAAATCCGTTCATTTCGATGGGAAAATAGTTCAAAAGTACAAAAATGTCGAATTCATCGGAAGAAATAATGTTGTTTTTATTGGTTTTTATCGTGAAGAAGAACCTGTTCGGGGTCGTAATGGTTCTGCATTCAGAATCATGTTGACGATTCCGACCACATCGGAAATGTCGATGATTCCATCCTCATTCACGTCTGCATTGAGTGGTTCGAAGGTTGCATTGTCGGGTGCAGAACCATTGAGAACGTAATTCACTACAGCCACTACGTCGGATATATCCACTTGCTTGTCGCAGTTGGCATCGCCATAGTAGTTCAGGTCGGAACTGAGAATGACGGGATTGCTTGGTAAACCATAGTAGGTGTCGGAGGTGAAGGTCACGTCCTGACTGGCTGTTAGTTCAAATTCGGTGTTGGTGTCGTAGTCATGGAGTCGGAAACTGAGGGTGCCATCAATGGTGGCTGTGTTGCTGTAAAGGCGCATGTTGCCAAAGGCGTTGGTGTCGAAAGTGGCAATGCCGATGCACTGGTCGCCACTGAAAGCACCGATGGACTTGTTTGTATAGTCGTTGAGGGCAGTGCTGTCGAGTTTCACGATGCAATAGACGGTCATGTCGTAGAGGTAACTGTAAGGGTTCACTTTCCATGGAGAAGAACTGGTGAACAGGGTGTTGTCGGCAATGCTTTCAGTGCCTTTCACGCTCAAGTCCTTTGCCTCTTCGCCCATCGTTGTGATGTGCAGTTCGCCCGCAGTGAGGTTTAGGTTGCCGTCGATGCTGGCACCCGTGCATGTCGTTACGTCGCCTGTGGCGTCAGTGAAGTTGTCGCCCAGAGCAAGGATGTTGATGTAGCCTCCACTGATGTTCACGTCGCCACCGTTGTTGACTGTGGATTCCGTTTCGCATTTCGATTTGATGCCTTTGGTTCCGTCGCCTTCCAGTACGATATTGATGTCGCCACCCGAAATGTTCACGGCGTAGTTGGCACGGAGCGCGTCGCTATCAGTCCCTTTGGCATGGATGCTGATGTCGCCTCCACTGATATTCAGGATGCTGTCGGCCTTCAACGCCTTGGCATCGGAATCGACATTGATGCTGAGTGAGCCTCCCTGGATGTGGATGGTACCGTAGTCGTCGGCATCGATACCGTCGCTTCCCACATTCATGATATTCACCGTTCCGCCTTTCATTTTGAAGTAGTTGTGCTCGTTGTTCACCTTTCCCTTTCCGCAGTGGATGCCATCGCTGGCAGCTTCCAGAATGTTGATGGTGCCCGTGGTGGCTTTCAGTTCCATGTATTCCTTCGAGGCAATGGCGTGTTTGGCCTTTCCGCTTACGTTCAGCGTGCCTCCACCTTCAAATTCTGGATGCCCTTCGAAATAGATGGCTGCTTTCTGTGTGTTGGTGGCAGCATCCGATAGGGTGTTCACTGTGCCGTCCTTGATGATGACTGCAATACGTTTTCCACAGTTTTCGTAGATGGCAGCACCGCCGTGGTTGTTGGTGAGGTTGATGCCGTTCAGTTCCAGCGTGAGCTTATACGAGCCTCTGAGGGAAAGCGAACCATCGGAACAGCTGCCCGACACAGAATAGGTGTATTCGTCGGTGGTGTTGGATGAAAAGATGACGACGTTCGTGCCTGTGACAGAGTAGATGACGTCCGTGACCGTTTCGGGAACCGTCACTGTGGCTTCGTCTTCGGTGAAGTTGATGGTGATTTGTGCCTCTACCTGGCTATATAGAAAGAATAGGACGGATAGTATTTTTAGAATAGGTTTCATGGAATGTATAATTTAGAATGATTGCCGTTTTCATGTTTCACGATGTAGATGCCTTTCGATAGTGCAGTCTTGTGGAGAGAAATGAACTGTCCGCTCAAAGAATAGTAGCCAATGACCTTCGAGGAGGCGCTGCCACTGGTGTGGTCTTGCACCATGTCGATGGTGGTGGCATCGTCATTTGTTGAGGACACAAGGGAGAGCGTTCGAGGTGTTTTGGCTGTTCCAGAGATTCCTAATGCAAAACTCTGTGTTTCCTCGATGTCGTAAGTTGTCCCATCCAGTTGGTCGATAGCACGGAAGGTGATTTCTTCGCCCCCCAAGCCATAGATGCTCAGATAGTGAATGCCGTTGACAGGTTTGCTCACGCCACGACATTCATCACCAGCGTAGGCGTAGATGGTGAAGCGCTCGGCCTCCAAGATGTTGTCCTCCTGACAGAGTTGGGCAATGAATCCCATCACGTTAGGATAAGCATATTTGTTCACGTTATTGCCATCCATGACATTCGCCTTGCGGAGAGCTGCCTTGCGAATCTTCACAGAAACAGATGGCTCGGCAAAAAGGAGCGTTTTGGCATGACTGGTCTTGAAAAGATAGCCTTTGCCCGTTTCGAGCGAGGAGAGAGTGCCTGCCCAAGTGCTGTTTTCGTAAGTGGCAAATCCGTCCTGACCAAGAATTTCGTCGCCTTCCTCGGCCAGGTAGTTGCAGAATGCTGCACTGAGTGTTTGCGCTCCTTCCACAGGATAACCTATCCAGTTCCATCCTGGCAAGAGGTGGATGGCTGTGTTGATGATGCCATAGGTCTTATCGTGCGTGTAGGTTTCGGACTGGCTCATTTGAACCTTGTAGAGATTGCCTGCGGAAAGCGATTTCAGCGACCCCGTCCAACCGAACTGAGGGTCGAGAATCGTTTCCTTCTTGGCACCCACAATGCGTGTGGCAGCACGGGCGAAGTCGGTGCCAACACTGATGTCTGAGCGGAGGTTGTGTGAGAACCAGTTCCAGCCTTCTTGCAGGTCGATTGTGAAGCGGTTGTCTTCAGGAGAGAGGTTCACGTCGGAACCTACTATGCGGTCGGTGGTTGTCAGTGTGTTGCTACGCTCGATGGTTGGGTGTGCCATCAAGTAGAAGTCGCGTCCTCCGTCAGGGTAGCGTCCCACACTTTCAGTGCCTTGGTGCGTGGTGTAGGTCAAACCTTCCACAAAGCTCTTTGGGTGTGGGTGAGAAGCATAGAAAGCAGCGTTGTTTTCCACAAATTCGTTGCTGCTGCTCACGATGACCATACTCCCATTCGTGTTGCTCAACTTGAAGTTGGAGTGGATTTCCGATGTCGCTTCCAAATTGTCAGCCCAAATCGGCAGGAATCCACCCGAAGGGATGATGGTGTTGATGACGCCGTTGCTGGCTGGAATCTGGTATTTCAGTGGGTTGTCGATGTCGTCGCTGAGATAGAGTCCAGCCACGTCTAAGTCGGTGTCGGTATTGTTGTAAAGCTCAATCCAGTCGCTGTACTTGAAATACTCGTTCACATAGACGCTGTTGCTGGCACCCACCTCGTTCACTTTGATAGGATAAGTGTCTGTGATGGCGATGTCGGGAGCTTCGATTGGTTCGTAGCAAGCTGTGAGGTGGATAGCACCACTCGTTGGCAGGGTGATGGTCTCTTCGGTGGAGAGATAGTTGACGACGTCGGTGTCGATGGTTTCAAGAAGGAGTTCTGCATCCCAATAGATGTCGGTGGAATTGGCATTGTTGTTGTGCACTTCCACGGTGATGAGGTTGTTGCCCACACGGAAGAGAGATGGAGGGAGCGTGAGTGTGCCTGTGTCGGGATTGCCTGGTGCGTAGCTGGAGGCAAAGGTAGAATAGGTGGCTTCTCCTGCTTTCATGAGGTAGCGACCTGCCTCCGTGCCATTGATGTAGATGATGAAACCATCGTCAGCCGTGAAGTTGAGTTTGATTACATCGTTGGCTGACGGTGCAGAACTGATTGAGATTTGACGGGCAAAATAGTAAGTTGGCCGTTTGTTCGATGCGTTGTTGCCGTAGTCGAGTACTGTCTGGTAGCCACGAGCATTAGAGGCATCAGAGGTGAAATAGCCCAGCGGTGCGTTTCCTGTTGGCCAACTGCTGTTGAAAGTGCTTTTCCATGTGGTTCCGTCGAGTGAGCCTTGGTCGTAATAGCTCCATTGAGAGCCCTTGGCAAAGAGGGTGGTGGAAGTGGTGACAACATTGGCGTTTTCGTCCTTCCAACCTATGAACTTGTAGCCACCAGGAGCCATGGCTCGAAGTGTGACAGGTGCGAAGACATAACCCGAGAACTTATCGGTTGGAACTGGCATACCATTATATAAAAGGTGGGCTTCGGGGATGTTGGCAGAGAGAGTTGCTGCCTGGCGCTCTGTGTTGGAAAGGTGGAAATAGCTATTGTAGTTGTTCTTCATCAGGTTGGTGCGTGAATCCTGCAGCGAGGCACTGAATCCGTTCCGCACCTTGTTGGCACTGCTGTTGAGTGCCGATTGTTCGCTGCTGGTCATGGAATCATAGACACGAGCCTTGAGTTCGTCAACAATCTGCTGGCAGCGAGTCGGCTCGAACACTGAACCTGCTATGAGGCAGAAGGTGTCGATGAACTTTTTGCGGAAGGTGTCGTTCTGCAACATGTTGATGAAGATGGTGACGATTTCTATTTCGTCATAAACTCGGTTGCCTTGCAGGGTCTTGCCCGATGCAATGGCATCGGTGGTGTCGTAGAGCGTGTCGAAGAGGTGGTGTTGCTTGTTGAACATATTGCCGAACGGGTCGCTCGTAGAAAGTGCAAAGTCGAGGTCGAAGGTGACGAAGCGGAACTTACCGTTTTCCACGCGTGGACGATAGGCTTTCACGTTGTTCTGTGGGAAGTCGGTTCCTCCGATGTAGAGTTGTGAAGCCATGTAGTTGGTGTATTCGTCGATATCGACATAGCTTTCGCAGATTTGCTGATAGACAGCATCGTCGGCAGCATTGAAGGAGAGGTCGTACCACTCTGAGAAATACTTCTTGTCACCCGCCATTTGCACATATCCCGAGTCGGGACTCATCTCGAACTGGTCCAAATCGTCGGTATCGTAGCCTTTGTTGGCCAGTGAAAAGTGTTTGTTGTTAGGTTCGCGCATATTGATGACACCGATGTAGTTGCCGTTGATGAAGTGGATGGTAGGTTGGTATGCCTGTCCGTCGATGTCGATGCCCGAGCGTTGGATGATTTCCTGAATGGATGGGTCGATGAAGCGGGCACTGGTGTCGTTTCCGCCATTGCGAATCTGAAGCACCTTGTGGCGGAGATGAGGCTTGGCCGCGAATGGACGGAACAGAAAGTAATTGAGGTGCTCGTCGAATTTCTTGCCTGCCTTGATCTTGAAGGAATGTGGGTTAAAAGCACGGCTCCATCCTCCGCAGGAACTTATGTCGGCTTCCTGCGTGAGGATGCATTGGTTGTCGGTTGTGATATATTCGAAGTTGACGGGACGCTCCCAATCGGTGTTCCAATTGCACTTTGATGAATGTCCGTTGCCTACAAGTCCATTGCCACTTCCCTTTACAAAAATGCCGAATTCATCGCTATAAATGTTGTCATTGTCCGTGACGATGGAGATGATAGGAAGTTGGTAATCGGCACTCTGGTAGAGGTAGGAACGAGTGACGACAGGACTCGGTAGTTTTCCGTTTTGGAAAAGACGAAAACGGAATACGGTGGTGTTGGAAATGTTGAATAATCCCGTTGTGGAGGTGAGTCCATTTTCCTCCGTGGGAGTAGTTCCGTCGGTGGTGTATCGAAGTGTAGCACCTGCAGGAATTTGTACAGAGATGGACAAATTGCTGCTGAAGAGTTGCGCATCCTTATCTACGATAGGTGCATCGAGACGTGTGCTGGCAAATTTGGATGTAGTGTTGGTGGCAGAAGGAGTGGGGTAGGCCGTTGTTCCCCAGGTATTGCCTCCGTCGATGGTGCGAGCATACGAAATGCGTGCCATGGATGGAGGATAGCTTTGTTGGGCTATGAGGATTCCTTCGCAGTTGGAAATGTAGATGATTCCGCCGTCAGTGTCCAGTTTCATGTTTACTTGCGTCGGCGTGTGGCGGTCGGAATGGTCGAACCAGAGTGTCTTGAAACCTTTGGCTGGAATCTTTCCAATTTCTGCAGGAAGTATGCACTTCTTCAGGTTGCTGAGTTCGTCGCTGACATAGAAACATCCAATGCCCACCGCCTGTGACGTAGGGTTGTAGAGTTCGACGAATCCACCGTAGTTCCAAGATGGATCCATGAACATATCCACGTTGGCAGCCATGATTTCGTTGATGACGAGCGATGTAGAGGTGGCGTCGTTCTGAGTGACAGTCACGTTGCATGTGGCAGAGGCACTGGTGTTGTCGGTGGAGATGGCGATGATGGTGGCTGTACCTTTGGAGTGTGCGGTGATGATGCCATGCTCATCCACGCTGACGATGGCAGGGTTGGTTGACCTCCAGGAGAGTGTTCGGAAGATGGCATTCTCGGGCAGAATCGTTGGCTCTATCTGATAGGTGTCGCCAAGTTCCAACGACAAGGATTTCTGCGGAAATGAAACCGATGTGACATGGACGACGGCGCCATAGTATTCGAGTTTGAAATTGTCGAATATAGCCCAGTTGCTGCTTGTGTAGTTGTCATTGCGAATACCCACAGTGGCAGTGCCGTTGCTGACTGTAAATTCCAGTTGGTTGTCATACATGCCTTGCGAAAAGCAGTAGGCTGCGGCTTCCATGTTGTTGGGGTAATAGTCGGTTCTACGATAGTTCCAACAACCGTTATTGTAGTTGAATCCCAGTTTTTCGGAATAGACACTCACCAGCGGTGTCTCTGTCGAATTGGCATATAGCCGTGCGGCGAGGCTCTCTGTGCCATTGTTGTGTGCCGTCATCGATGTCGAGTTGTCGGTCATTCGGTAATAGCCTTGAACAGAGAGTCGGTAGGTTCCGTTTGGAATGTCAGGGATGCTTTGCCAAATGTTGAAAGTGCCGTTCCAAAACTCCTGGCAGTTGTAGTTGAGGTCTTTACTGCTGGCATTGGATGTGATGCTCCAGCCTCGGTTGGAATTGTTGTCGAATGACGGATTCTGGATGTAATAATTCGTCACATCAATCCATTGAGCAGTCTGTGCCACGACTCTGCATGTCCCTCCCCAAAGGGCACACAACAGAAGGATAGATTTAAAGTTAATTCTTTTTCACTGAAAATCACGAAAATAAAGCGATTTTTCTTGTGTACTTTACCCTATGACTGAAATTCCCGCAAAAAAGTGAATTTGAAAATGAATGTTGTCGTAGATTTGTGGGAATCAAAGATTTTCTTTATTTTTGCCACAACTAATCAGAAACGTAATTCTATGAGTGAACTTGTGAAGGATTGCATGAAGTTGGGCTTCGGACTCATGCGCTTGCCGCAACTGGCAGACAAAACGACCGACTTGGAACAGACCAAGCAAATGGTGGATGCTTTCATAGCAGCAGGAGGAAAGTATTTCGACACGGCCTATATCTATGCGGGTTCGGAACCTGCTACGAAGGAGGCATTGTGTAGTCGCTATCCGCGCGAAAGCTATTATTTGGCGGACAAACTCAATGCTGCGGCTTTTGCCTGTTCGGGCGAGGAAGAGGCGAAGAACGAAATCAAGGTGAGTTTGGAGCGTACGGGTGCAGGCTACTTCGATTTCTATCTCTTGCATGGCATCGATGCGGTCAATCTGAAACGATACGACAGCTATGGCATTTGGGACTATATGCACAAGTTGAAGGACGAGGGACTCATCAAGCACATCGGTTTTTCCTTTCACGACAGTCCTGCCCTGCTGGAGCAAATCCTCTGCGACCATCCCGACATGGAGTTTGTGCAGCTCCAAATCAACTATGCCGACATGGACAACTGCATCATTGCAGCGCGTGAATGCTATGACATCGCCACTCGTCATGGCAAGCCCGTGATTGTGATGGAACCCGTGAAAGGCGGTACGCTTGCCAATCCTCCGCAGGCCGTGAAGGATGTGTTCCTTCGTGCCAACCCCGATGCATCGATGGCTTCGTGGGCGATTCGCTATGTGGCATCCCTTTCGAATGTGCTTGTGGTGCTCAGTGGCATGTCGAGTATGGAGCAGATGAAGGACAATCTTTCATTCATGAAATCGTTCAAACCTCTCGATGAATTCGAACAAAAAGTGGTGGAAGAGGCCCGAGAATTGTTGGAGCGAACGAGTGTCATTCCATGCACATCGTGTCACTATTGCACGCCTGGTTGTCCGATGGAAATCCATATTCCTGAAATCTTCTCTGTGATGAATGAGTACAAGAGCTACCACAATTTTGCGGAAGCAAAGAACAATTATGGTTGGCGACCTCGAGGACCGAAGGCATCGGTGTGCATCCAGTGCGGACAGTGCGAGGAGGCTTGTCCTCAGCACCTGCCTATCATCAGTCTGTTGCAAGAAGTGGTAGATACCTTCGAAAACTGATTTTCCTTATCAAAAAGCCGAAAGACGTTATGTTCGGGAAAAAACTCAGTCGTTTTGTGGCTAATGTATAGAAAAAAGCATAACTTTGTGCAGTAATAAATAGAATGATTATGAAAAGATTCTTAACTGTTTGGGCATTTGCCATGATGGCATGCTTGAGTTGGGCACAGGCTCCTGTGCAGGACATTCAGGAACTGCAGCGTCCGAAGTTGGTGGTGGGATTGGTGGTTGACCAAATGCGGTGGGACTATCTCACTCGCTATGCCGACCGCTACTGCGATGGTGGCTTCCGCCGCATGATGCGAGAAGGATGGAATTGCAATCGCACGCTCATCAACTATCTTCCTTGTATCACGGCTGTGGGACATACGTCGATTTACACGGGTTCGGTACCGGCCATCACGGGAATCGTTAGCAACACCTTCTTCATTGATGGCAAGAAGACCTACTGCACGGAGGATGACGCTGTGAAGGCAGTGGGAGCATACGACAAAAACGGTAAGCCAAGTGCAACGGCAAGGGCAGGACTGGAATCACCTCATAATCTGCTGGTGACGACGATGACCGACGAACTGCGCATGGCAACGAATTTCCGTTCCAAGACTGTGGGTGTGGCGCTCAAGGACCGTGCATCCATCCTGCCTGCGGGCCATTCCGCCACGGCTGCTTATTGGATGGATGGCTATTCCACCAACTTCATCACAAGCACCTACTACATGAACGAACTGCCGAAGTGGGTGAAGAAGTTCAATGATCAGAAACTCGGTGATAAGTATGCCAATGAGCATTTGGCATTTGCCAACAAGAGCATCAAGGGTGGCCCATGGGAATTGCTCTACGACGAAAAGACCTACGTGCAGAGTGCTCCGAAGAACCAAAAGTGGGAGAACACCTTTGGCTACGACCTGAAGAACTCGCCTTGGGGCATGAAGATTACGTTCGACATGGCAAAGGCTGCTGTGGAGGGGGAGAACTTGGGTAACAACCCTGCTGGCGTGCCCGACTTCCTTGCGGTGAGTATCTCCTCTACCGACATGGTGGGGCACCGCATCAGTCCTAACTCCATCTGGATGGAGGACATGTATTTGCGTCTCGACCTCGACATCGCCGATTTCCTTTCGTTCCTCGACGAGAAGGTGGGTAAGGGCAACTGGATTCTGTTCCTCTCTGCCGACCATGCAGGAGCTCACAATGTGGAATGGCGGCACGAACACAAGATTCCTTCCGACATTTGGGGTGAAAATCCGATTATCGAAGGACTGAATGCGCATCTTCGCAAGACCTTCCCTTCACTCACGGAGAATCCTGTGATGAGTATCACTTCCCAGCAAGTGCATTTCACAAACGATGTGCAGACCATTTCCGACTATCCAAAAATCCTCTCTGAGGCCATTGCCTATCTGAATACATTGCCCGAAGTGTCCTACGCATTTAGTATGGCAGCCATCCCCGACTTTGTGCCAGAACCTATCCGCACGAATGCCATCAATGGCTATTGTCCTCACCGCAGCGGACAGATTCAGATTATTCCGCGTCCAGGTGTGACGGAGGACTTTTCAAAGACAGCGGACATTCAGAAGGATGGTTTTGTGTCGAAGGGAACGAACCACATTGCCTGGAGTCCTGACGACTCCCACATTCCTCTCATCTTCATGGGATGGGGTGTGCCTCACGGATGGGACAACCGCACGCATCACATCACCGACATCGCTGCCACCATCACCGCTCTGCTCAACATCCAGCAACCGAATGGCTGTGTGGGCGAGGTGATTGAGATGAATCCTCGGAGAACTCGCAGATAAAAAGAAAGCCTCACCCCCGACCCCTCTCCAAGGGGAGAGGGGGTAGAATGTAAAAACTCCTGAGAAATAAAATTATCACGCAGAAACCGCAGAGATACGCAGAAAATAATTCATGAAAAATTCGTGATAATTCGTGTTTTTAATAAAATCTTCGTGTTAAAAAATCGTCCACCAAAACATAAAATACAAAGATGAAAAAGATGTTGGCCATGCTTGTTGTGGCACTGTTGATGATTACACCTGTGAATGCCCAAGTTCGCTTAGGACTTAAGGGCGGTATGAACCTGTCGAAGATGTCGTTCGACAAGAATATCGTTTCTTCCGACAATCGTGCAGGCTTCTTTGTGGGTCCCATCCTCTATGTCGATTTGCCGCTGCTACCAGGCTTCGGCTTCGATGTCGCTGCCATCTACGACCGCAAGGGAACGAAGATGATGGCCACCATCGACGGACAAAAATACGAGGATGAGGACTATGTGCAGTTCTTGGACATCCCCATCAACCTCAACTACAAAATCGCCCTCACCCGCAAATTCGGCATCTTTGGCAGTACGGGTCCGCAGTTCTCTTACAACCTCAAGAAGGATGACTTCAAGACTATTGTCGATAACCGTGCCTCCTACAAGTTGAAAGACACCAATTTCAGTTGGAATGTGGGCTTTGGCGTGGAGGCGATGCAGCACTTCCGCGTGGGCTACACCTACAACATCGCCTTGGACAAGTGGGCTGAGGTGAAGGACAATGTCACCGACACCGTGTACCAGGGACTGAAAAACGATAAGATGAAGGGCAGTTCACACCAGGTATATTTAGTGTTTGTTTTCTGATAACGAGTGGCTTCTCTGAGTGTGATGGGATTGTTTGCCGATGTCATTTTGCCTGTACCTTTCGAAACTTTCACCTATGCCGTTCCCACCGAGATGGAACAGCAGGTGGTGGAGGGGTCGCGAGTGCTTGTGCAGTTGGGCAAGACCAAGACCTACGCAGGCATCGTGCTCCGACTCCATGCGCAGCCACCTGCCGACGTGCAAATGACGCAGGGCCAGTTCCGCTTCTGGCAGTGGATTGCCACCTACTACCTCTCTCCGCTTGGCGATGTCTATAAGGCCGCTTTCCCTGGCATCTTGAAGAAAGCACCGACAGGAGGCACCAAGCGGAAAGGCAGGAGGAAGGACGAGGCTTTGTTGCTGTCTTCCATCGAGGATGAGGGCGAACGTGTGTCGATGCTCAACCCCGTGCAGCAACAGGCATACGATGCCATTCAAGAATCGTGGCAGACAAAGTCCATCACCCTCCTGCATGGCGTCACCTCTTCGGGCAAGACCGAGATTTACATCCATCTCATCTTTCAGTGCATCCGCGAGGGCAAGCAAGTGCTCTACCTGCTGCCCGAAATCGCCCTCACCACACAAATCACCGAGCGCCTCCGCAAAGTCTTTGGCGACCGTTTGGGTGTCTATCACAGCAAGTTTTCCGACAAGGACCGTGCCGAAGTCTATCAGCGGCAGTTGTCCGATGAGCCCTTCGATGTGATTCTCGGTGTGCGTTCCTCTGTATTCCTTCCCTTCCAGCGACTCGGACTCGTCATTGTCGATGAAGAACACGAAACATCTTACAAACAGCAGGACCCTGCACCGCGCTATCATGCCCGCAGTGCAGCCATCATGCTCGCACAGCAGTGCGGGGCGAAAACCCTCTTGGGAACAGCCACGCCGAGCATCGAAACCTACTATCTGGCACAGCAGGGACGCTATGGCTATGTAGCCCTCACCCAGCGCTTCGCCAATATGCAGCTGCCGCACATCGAGGTGGTCGATATCAAGCGACTGAAATTCCAGAAGCGCATGAAGGGAGCCTTCTCCCCTCGTCTGCTCGAAGAGATAGGTCAGGCATTGGAGCGCAAGGAGCAGGTCATTCTTTTTCAGAACCGCCGTGGCTTCTCCAGTTTTGTGCAGTGCAAGCAGTGCGGATGGGTGCCACGCTGTCAGCATTGCGATGTCAGCCTCACCTACCACAAGAAGATGAACAACCTCAGTTGCCACTACTGCGGAAAAGTCTATCCCCTTCCTCCGCAGTGTCCCGAGTGTGGCAACAAGGACTTTGGCAGTATCGGCACAGGTACTGAGAAAATCGAGGAGCAGATTCACAAGTTCTTTCCCCAGGCACGTGTCAGTCGCATGGACTTGGACACCGCCAAGACCCGTGCCGCCTACGAGAAAATTATCGATGAATTCGCCCATTTCGAGAGCGACATCCTCATCGGCACCCAAATGGTGTCGAAGGGTTTGGACTTCGACAACGTAAGTGTGGTGGGCATCCTCGATGCCGACACCATGCTCAACATCCCCGGCTTCCGCAGCTACGAGCGCAGTTTCCACACCTTGGCGCAGGTGGCAGGGCGAGCAGGGCGCAAGAATCGGGTTGGGAAGGTGATTTTGCAGACACGCTCAGCCGATGCCCCCATCATCCAGTATGTGATGGACAATGACTATGCATCCATGTTTCGGGAGCAGGTTGAGGAGCGCCAGCTGTTCCACTATCCTCCCTTTTATCGCATCATTTATGTCTATCTGCGTCATCGCGACAATGCGCTCTTGCAGCATTTGGCCGAGGAAATGGCAAGTACGCTTCGTAAGTCGTTTGGCGACCGTGTGCTGGGTCCCGACCGTCCCGTGGTGAGTCGGGTGCAGTCCATGCACATCCGCAAGATTATCATCAAGATGGAGAATGGAGCTTCGCCTTCTGCTGTTCGTACTGCGCTCGTTCAGGCGCAGAACTACATGCTTTCTATTCCCGTAGCGGTCAATCTCCACATCTACTACGATGTCGATCCGCAGTAAGATTTAGATACCTTCGATTATTCATAACAGAGTCCATGCACCTGAGAGCACCAGAGGTTATAGTAGTTTGGCTCTGGCTGAATGAGAGTTGAAAGAATCGGCAATCTGTCCGTCTCTTACAATGACTATTTCCACAGAGCATACGCTGCTACCCTCATTGGTGGCCTTTTCAAAATCTATTGCTGCAAATCTCGCATCATTCATTAACATTTAATGTTCCATGTTATACAATGCAAAGCACCACCTTTAGCTGCAATATCACGCAGCTTTATTTGACGTATTTTGCAATTGGGGTTAAGAGCCTTAATGTATCTTAGAGCCTGCTTGTCTTCTTCAATTCCAAAAGCAGGCATAACTATGAGATTTCCCACCTGTAGATAGTTGATATATGCCCAATTCCATAGTGGTTTTGGATGATGAACATCAAAAAGCATCTCTGTTATCTCAAAGCCATACGATTCCATTATTTTATGCATTTCCGATGCTTCTTTCGGGTCCACATCTCTATGATTTGACATCAATACTTTGTTTCCCCCACACCAATGGAAGAAACCATCAGAGTGCCCGAAGACATCTGCGTCTTCGTCTTCGGAATTTATGCAATGCCACGGAATAATAATGATTTTGTGTCTTAACTCAGTTTCCAAAAGCCTCATGAACTCTTCATCGTTTTTATCCTTGTTATTCTCCGTGAAAACCTTATCAGTCATTACTATATACTCTCCACAGAGAGTCGCATTACCTCCATCTAACTTGACGTCTGTCACGCGATACCTAATACCCATCGATTTGCATACAAATGAAGCGTCTGTGATGGTGGCTCTTCTTTTGGGACTGTCTAATAGATAATCTGGTTCGTAGCGATACAGCAAAAAATCGTTGTCACCTATTTGAAGAGGCATAAAATCCCTTGCCCAAATGTCATTGGTATGAGGAATAATGGCCCACTCGACATCCTCTTCTTTGAACAATGCTGTCAATCGCCGGAAGGTGTCGGGATATTTCTTCTCTAATTGGTCAGATAGATAAACCTTATTGCTATCAATGTCTTTTATCATACTTCTATTTCGTTTTTTCGAGAAAAGCTCCAGAGACGCGTATCCCTTTTATTAGTCTTCTCTTCTCCTACATATTCAAAAACATTTCTTCTGGAAGTGGGTGGATTCAGTTCATGTTTGACTGATGAGACTTGGTCAACCCATATAATGTCATTGCTACCATCAGTAGGGAATCCGTTCAGATAGTTGTAAAGATAAGTTGATCTGTCATCATACTTAAATCCTTTTTTAGTTTCGATAAAACACTTCGATTTTTCATCAAAAATAGCATAAGTTCGAATAAGAGCTGAAGCCCTGTATTTTAAAGCTTCGTTTTCGAAAGTGATGTCAAATCCAGAAACATGAGCATGTAGTGTCATTACTGGGAAATAAGGAACGTCACCTTTGTGAGGTTTTCCATTTCTGTGATAGACAATTGGGTCTGATACATTCAGCTGACTACCTTCCTCTGCGTGTAGATAAAACTCAACAGTTTTTATATACACTCGGTATTCATTACGTACTTTGAGATAGCCATCGTACAACATTATTTTAGCTATCTCTTCAAATGTTTTTTCAATACTTGTTGTGGACGTAAAAGAAACGTTTTCTAAAGTGCTCTTTAATGTCATATTATATTCTCCTTTTTATATTTGTTCCACATAAGTTTAATTTTTGCAACCATTTCATAACGTAGCCATAGGGGTTCTAAACTTCCATATTTTTGCCGTTCAGTGAATTTTCTGCAGAAAGTCAAATGTAGGGCGAACGATATTCTTGAAGATGCTGTATTTCTCGTTACACTCAATTTCGTCTTGAGTCATGTGTGTGTTCAAATCTCGGATTTAGTTGGCCTGGCCAGCTGAACCTTTGACTTGAGCCAAACATATCCCAGATGACATAACACCAGTAGTCGATTGTAAAGATACATAATCAGCTTCAATCTACAATGCTTTTGACCATGAATTTATGTTTCAATGACTAATTTTTGCGCTTCTCTTGTGTCTTTTGCTTTGCATGAAAGTTCTGTCCCATAGTTGTATGAGTGTTGTCCCACAGTTGCAAGAGTACTGTCCCATAGTTGTATGAGTGTTGTCCCAATGGCGTTTGAGTGCTGTCGATATGGTGAAAAATTACCGCAACACCCACCCGAAAATGCCAATGATGGCTAAAAAACTGCTTCCGAATGAGGAAAAATCTATATGGAAAAGCTTTCCATGTACGCGGAGAACTTCTCCGTTTACACGGAAGGGTTTTCCATTTACACGGATAAGTTTTCCATGTAGTTTTTTACCCAATCGCGACAAGATTCGTTTGTATCGCTTGGACTTTGGAGTGATTGCTCTGAAAGATATAATCATTTATTTTTTTCTAATTCGGAAAAAAGCAGTAACTTTGCGGCGCAAACCGCGGATTCTTGTGCGCTGCTGTGTTGTCGCCCTCGACAAAGACGTTGTAGGTTTGGTCGGGACGGGGGCATGGGAGGCAGAGGATGATGCATCATTTAGCAAGGAAACAGAATAGAAATGAAAGTAATGAAATTTGGCGGAACATCCGTAGGTTCCGTGGAAAGCATTCTGAATGTCAAGAGAATCACTGAGGCTTGCGACGAGCCCGTAGTAGTGGTTGTATCAGCCTTGGGCGGCGTGACCGACAAGCTGATTCACACATCGAAACTGGCCTTGGAGGGTAATCCAAGGTATATCGACGCTTACAATGAGATGGTGAACAGGCATCACCAGATGATTGATGCCATCATTCCCGACACCGACAAGCAAATCCGACTCCTGAAAGTGGTGGATGCTCTTCTCGACGACTTGAAGAGTATCTATCAGGGTGTGTATTTGATTCGTGACCTGTCGGAAAAGACTTCGAATGCGATTGTCAGCTATGGAGAGCGCATCTCCAGCAACATCGTTGCGACGCTGATTGAGGGTGCCGTTTGGCACAATTCGCTCCACTTCATCAAGACTGAGAAGAAGCAGCAGAAGAACATGCTGGTGGCTGACAGGACTTATGAACTGGTACGCAAGGAGTTCAAGAACTTTGGTAAGGAGGAGAAGGTGGCGCTCGTGCCTGGTTTCATCTCCACCGACTTCACGTCGGGCGAGGTGACGAACCTGGGGCGCGGCGGCAGCGACTACACGGCCAGTATCATTGCGGCTGCACTGGATGCGGACGCTCTGGAGATATGGACGGACGTGGACGGTTTCATGACGGCCGACCCTCGCGTCATCAACTCGGCCTACACCATCGACAAGTTGAGCTACGTGGAAGCGATGGAGCTCTGCAACTTCGGTGCGAAGGTGGTGTATCCTCCTACGATATATCCTGTCTGCATCAAGAACATTCCGATATACATCAAGAACACGTTCCATCCGCAGGCGGCAGGAACCATTATCCAGGCGGACTCGGGTGAGTCGAGCCGTGCCATCAAGGGTATCTCGTCCATCAACGACACGAGTCTGATTACGGTGTCGGGTCTGTCGATGGTGGGTGTGATTGGTGTGAACCAGCGTATCTTCACTGCCTTGGCGGTGGAGGGCATCAGTGTGTTCATGGTGAGTCAGGCTTCTTCTGAAAATTCCACTTCCATCGGTGTGCGCAACGAGGATGCGGAGAAGGCTTGCGAGGTGCTCAACAACGAGTTCCAGAAGGAAATCGACATGGGTGCGATGTACAAGATGAGCCTGGAGAAGGACCTTGCCACGGTGGCTGTGGTGGGTGAGAACATGAAGCACACGCCAGGTATTGCGGGTAAGTTGTTCGGCACGCTGGGACGCAACGGTATCAGTGTGATTGCCTGTGCGCAGGGTGCTTCGGAAACGAACATTTCGTTTGTGGTGGAGAGTCGCTTCTTGCGCAAGTCGCTGAATGTGATTCACGACAGTTTCTTCCTCTCGGAATACCAGGTGCTCAACCTCTTCATCTGCGGAGTGGGAACGGTGGGCAGCAGTCTGATTGAGCAGATTGCTAGCCAGCGCGAACGACTAATGAAGGAACGCGGACTGAAGCTCAACGTGGTGGGCATTGCAAGTGGACACAATGCGATGTTCTGCCGTGAGGGTCTCCCGCTGGAGAACTATCGCGAGGCACTGAAGCAGAGTGCGCCAAGCAACATGAAGCGGCTGAAGGACGAGGTGATTGGCATGAACATCTTCAACTCGGTGTTTGTGGATTGCACGGCGAGTGCTCAGGTGGCTGCGCTCTATCACGACTTCTTCGAGCATAGCATATCAGTGGTGGCTGCGAACAAGGTTGCGGCATCGTCGGACTATGAAAACTATGCGAAGTTGAAGGCTACGGCTCGCAAACGCAATGTGAAGTTCCTCTTCGAGACGAATGTGGGTGCAGGACTGCCGATTATCAACACCATCAACGACCTCATCAATTCGGGCGACAAGATTCAGAAGCTGGAAGCTGTGCTGAGTGGTACGCTGAATTTCATTTTCAATACGATATCGAGGGACATACCTTTCTCGGAGACGGTTCGCAGGGCCAAGGAAGAAGGCTACAGTGAGCCTGATCCACGCATCGACCTGAGTGGAAAGGATGTGATTCGCAAGTTGGTGATTCTTTCTCGCGAAGCGGGCTATCGCTTCAATCAGGAAGACGTGGAGAAGGAACTCTTCATCCCGAACTCGCTGCTTGAAGGCAGTGCGGAGGACTTCTGGAAGAACCTGCCTTCGCTGGATGCCGACTTCGAGGAGCGTCGTCAGCGATTGGAGTCGGAGCATAAGCACTGGCGCTTCGTGGCTTCGCTGCAGGAGGGCAAGGCGAAGGTGTCGCTGGAGGAGGTGGATGAGCACCATCCGTTCTACGACCTGGAAGGCTCGAACAACATAATCCTCATCACCACGGAACGCTATCACGACTACCCTATGCTCATCCAAGGATACGGTGCAGGTGCGAGCGTCACGGCTGCGGGTGTGTTTGCTGACATTATGAGAATTGCGAATATTTAGCCCCCTCCAGCTCCCCCAAGGGGGAGAGAAGGAAGCCTCACACCCAGCCCCTCTCCAAGGGGAAAAAAGCCTCACCCCCAACCCCTCTCCAAGGGGAGAGGGGAGTAGAATGACAAAAATCAACGATAACGATAACCATAACGTTAACCGCCATCCGGATGGAAAGTTAGGGTTAAAGTTAGGGTTAAGGTTCATAAAAAGTAAGATGAAACATATTATTATATTAGGCGACGGCATGGCTGACCATCCAGTGGAACGACTGGGAGGAAAGACGCTGTTGCAATCTGCCGACAAACCCTATATGGACATGTTGGCACGAAAAGGACGGACGGGACGACTCATCACCGTGCCCGAGGGTTTTCCTCCAGGCAGTGAGGTGGCCAATACGTCCATCATGGGTTACGACCTGAACAAGGTGTATGAAGGACGTGGACCGCTGGAAGCTGCTTCCATCGGTTACGAAATGACCGACGACGACTTCGCCATCCGTTGCAATATCATCACGCTGCAAGATGGCAATATCATCACGCACAACGGTGGAAACCTCGAAACTGAGGATGCCCGTGTGCTGATTGACTATCTCAACGAGCACCTGAGCAACGAGCGAGTGCGCTTCATTGCTGGTATCCAGTACCGCCATCTGCTCGTCATCAAGGGCGGAAACAAGCACGTTGTCTGCAATCCTCCTCACGATCATCCCAACGAGCCTTGGCGACCACTGCTCGTGACGGCAGAAACGGGTTGGGAGAACAAGCACGATGTGTATGTGGATGCAAAGGGTGGTAGGCATGAGCGGATGACAGGACAGGAGATGGCCGACTTGCTCAACGACCTCATACTGAAGTCGCAAGAGTTGCTCGCTGTTCATCCCTACAACCAAGCCAAGGTGCAGAAGGGTGAACGCCCTGCCAATAGCATCTGGCCATGGAGTGGAGGCTATCGCCCAAGTATGCAGACCTTGCAGCAGCTCCATCCGCAGGTGAAGACGGGTTCCGTGATTTCTGCTGTTGACTTGATTCGTGGCATCGGACACTATGCGGGACTGAATATCATCGAGGTGGAAGGTGCAACAGGACTGGCCAACACCAACTACGAGGGGAAGGCACAGGCTGCTATCGAGGCACTGAGAAAACAGGACTTCGTGTTTGTGCATGTGGAAGCCACCGACGAGGCGGGACATGACGGCGACTTGGAACTGAAACTGCGTGCCATCAACTATCTCGACCATCGTCTTATCGAACCTATCTACAACGAAGTGCGCAACTGGAGCGAACCTGTGTGTATCGCCATCCTTCCCGACCATCCAACGCCTGTAGAAATGCGCATCCATGTGAACGAGCCTGTGCCGTTCATCATCTATGCCCCAGGCATGGAGCCCGACAGCGTCCTCACCTACGACGAGGAAACATGCAAGGAAGGCTATTACGGACTGCTTCGCAAAGACGAGTTTATCAATGAATTGATGGCGATATAAAAAAAGCCTCACCCCCGGCCCCTCTCCAAGGGGAGAGGGGAGTGGAATGACATAAAATCTCGCAGAAATCAACCATTGCCTTAACCACCATCCGGATGGAAAGTTAAGGTTAGGGTTATGGTTAAGGTTAAAAAAACATTACACTTAATATGAAATTTTATAGTACAAACGGACAAGCACCCCTCGCAAGCCTTGAGAAGGCTGTGGTGAAAGGACTGGCAGAGGACCGTGGACTCTATATGCCTGAGCGCACACTGTTGCCGATGCTTTCTTCGGTGAGGATGTGCCTGCCGACGACCTAAAGCGCATCGTCTATGACACGCTGTCCTTCGATTGCCCTGTGCAGAAGGTGAAGGACAACATCTATTCGCTCGAACTCTTCCATGGTCCTACGCTGGCATTCAAGGATGTGGGTGCCCGCTTCATGGCTCGACTCCTGCAGTATTTCATCAAGAAGGAAGGACAGAGCGACTTGGTGAATGTGCTGGTTGCTACATCGGGCGACACGGGTTCTGCCGTGGCAAACGGTTTCCTCGGCGTGGATGGCATCCACGTGTATGTCCTCTATCCAAAAGGTAAGGTCAGCCCTATTCAGGAATGCCAGTTCACAACACTCGGCCAGAACATCACAGCCGTGGAGGTGGATGGCGTGTTCGACGACTGCCAGGCATTGGTGAAGACCGCTTTCATGGATGCAGAACTGAATCAGCACATGAAGCTCACCTCTGCCAATTCCATCAATGTGGCTCGTTTTCTTCCTCAGTCTTTCTATTATTTCTATGCATACGCTCAGATGAAGCGTCTGGGACTGGCTGACAATCTCGTTGTTTGCGTGCCATCGGGCAACTTCGGCAACATCTGCTCGGGACTCTTTGGCAAGCGCATGGGACTCCCTATCAAGCGATTCATCGCTGCCAACAACGCCAACGACATCTTCTACAATTACTTGCAGACGGGTGAATACAATCCTCGTCCTTCCGTCCAAACCATTGCCAATGCTATGGACGTGGGCGACCCTTCGAACTTTGCTCGCATCTACGACCTCTACCATAAGGACCACGCTGCCATCACCGCAGACATCAGCGGTTGCACCTACACCGACGAGCAGATTGCCGAGAGCATCCGTTCGGCTTACCAGCAGACGGGCTATCTGTGCGACCCTCACGGAGCCGTTGGCTATCGTGCCCTTTGCGAAGGCTTGAAGGAAGGCGAAGTGGGTGTATTCCTCGAAACAGCTCATCCTGCCAAGTTCCTCTCTACTGTTGAAGGTATCATTGCCGAGAAGGTGCAGATTCCTGCTAAGCTCGCCGCCTTCATGGAGGGCAAGAAGCAGAGTGTTGCCATGAGCAAGCACTTTGCCGACTTCAAGGCTTTCTTGATGAGTAGATAGTCTTCATTCTTCATTTTTCATTAAATACCCCGAATGGATTTTCGCTTATTCAAACAACAAACAGCTCCCAATGCTCCCAAGACGAGCATCGGAAAGCAGCAAAATCGAGCCGTGTGGATTCGCATGGTGCTCACTGTTGTGGTGTCCACCTTCATCATCGTCAATTTCATGCCGCGTTCGGCCACCTTCAACTACGAGTACCGCGAAGGCTATCCGTGGCGTTATGGCGATTTGTTTGCTAAGCAGAAATTCAACATTGAGATGAGCGACTCTGCCATTCGAGCGCAGGAGGACAGTGTGCGCAGGGCGTTTCAGCCTTACTTCAACGTGAATGCCACCATCCGTCCTGCCATGATTTCGAAAATCAGGTCGGTGGAAGTGAATACGCTCGGCTCCGATGAAAAGGTGAAGGCCATCAGCGACAAGGAGATGGCACCTTACGTATCACACGTGATTCAGTTGCTCGACACTGTCTATTCCCGTGGCATCATCTCGCCACAAGTGTACGACAGTTTGCAGAACGAGGGAGTAGGAGCCGTGCGACTCATCAACAACAATGTGGCGCGTTCCGTACCTTTCTCCAGCATCTTCTCCACGCAGAGTGCCTACCAGTTCATCATGAACTACGACAGGGAGCGATTCTCGCCTAACATATTGGCACGTCTCAACATCAATCTCGTACTGGAGGAAAATGCTCGACTCGACCGTGAGAAGTCGAACGAGGAGTGCGAAGACCTGCTCTCCCACATACCGCGAGGTGTGGGACTTGTGGTGGCAGGAGAGCGCATCGTCTCGCGAGGCGAAATTGTCACTCCCGAAATCTATCTCAAGCTGAAGTCCTACTACAAGGTCGTGGCCGAAGAGGATTTGGAGAACGACCGCTTGCCATACATCATCTGTGGGCAATACGTCATGGTGCTTATCATCCTATCTGTTCTGGCGTCTTTCGTATTCCTCTTCCGTCGCGACTACTGGCAGAATTGGCGCTGTGCCTTGCTGCTCTACCTGCTCGTCGTGGTATTCAGCGTTGTGGCATCCCTGATGGTGTCGCAGCATTTCTACCACATCTTCATGGTACCTGTCTGCTTCGTGCCAATCGTCGTTCGTGTCTTCCTCGATTCTCGCACCGCCTTCGTGTTCCACACGGGTGCGGTTCTCCTCATTTCCCTCGTACTCACTTATCCTTACGAGTTCATCCTCTTGCAGATGGTGGCAGGACTCATCGCCATTCAGACACTGCGCGAACTGCAACAGCGTTCGCAGGTGTTCCAGACAGCCTTTCTCATCACCATCTCATACGCTGTCTTTTACATTGCCTACGAACTGACCGTAGGCGTATCCTTGCAGGAAATAGACCGAAGCAACTTCACCTATTTCCTCATTAACGGCGTGTGCCTCCTCTTCACTTATCCTATGTTGTGGGCACTTGAGCGCTCCTTCGGATTCGTCAGCGATGTCACACTCGTTGAACTTTCCAACATCAACCATCCTCTCCTTCAAACTCTCTCCGAGTCCTGTCCTGGCACTTTCCAACACTCCATGCAGGTGTCGAACCTTGCTACGGAAGTGGCTAAGAAACTTGGTGCAAAGGTGCAGCTCGTGCGTACCGGTGCGCTCTACCACGATATCGGAAAGACGCGTCATCCAGGCTACTTCACAGAGAATCAGGGTAACATCAACCCTCACACACGCCTCTCCGCGCAACGTAGTGCCGCTGCCATCATTGAGCATGTCACCTATGGTGTGGAACTCGCCAGCCAATACCGTCTTCCCGACATCATCAAGCGTTTCATTCTCACCCATCATGGCCATGGCAAGGTGCGCTATTTCTACATCAGCTACAAGAACGAGCATCCCGACGAGGAAGTGGATGAGGCACCTTTCACCTATCCAGGACCAAACCCTACCACAGCCGAGGAAGCCATCCTCATGATGTGCGACGGAGTGGAAGCTGCATCCCGTTCCTTGAAGGAATACACCGAGGACAGTGTCAGCGGTATTGTCGATAAGATTGTCGATGCACAGATGAGCGAGGGATTCTTCAATGAGTGCGATATCACCCTTCGCGACATCTCTATCGCCAAATCGACCATGAAGGATCGTCTCAAAATCATCTACCACACACGCATCTCCTATCCTGAACTCCAACCAAAGCCAGACGAAGAGCTGGAGAAGCCTGAAGTACCGAAATTGTAAGTTCTGCAATCTGCTTCAGCCTTTCCCTGTTGCTTTTGTTAACATCTAAAAAACATCGTGCTATTTCTAAAAAAGAACGTTAAACTTTTAGGAATAGCACGATTTTTCTTTTCTAAACTTTTAGTTTTCTAAAAATTTAGAATTAACTTTGGAAACTGAAAACAACCATCAGTTTCAATTCGGTTATGAAACAATACACATTGACACGCAGCGAGATGCAAGTGATGAACGCACTTTGGTCGATGCCAGCAGGGAAGGGCACCGTGGCGGAAATCATTGAGCATTACGAAGAACCCAAACCTGCTTATACCACGATTGCAACCTTTGTGAAGATTCTCATCAACAAGGGATTTTTAGCAGCGGAAAAGGCGGGCAATGGCACTCGTCTGTTCATCTATCGCCCACTTTTGTCGAAGGACGAATACACGAGGCGAGTGATGAAGGATGTGAAGGATAATTTCTTTGGGGGTTCCGCTTCTTCCTTCCTCTCCTTCTTCGTGAAAGAAGAGCAGATGTCGGATGACGAAATCCAGAAACTATTCGAAATGATTGAGAAAGGAGGTGAATGATATGGAAATGCTCGAATTCATCGTACTTTTTTCCATCAAATCGGCTTTGGTTTTGACTGTTCTTTGGTTGCCATTTGCCTTGTTGTTACGACGGGAGAAGTTCTTCCGTTTTAACCGCATTGTGCTGCTTTCCATCCTCGCGCTTTCTTTCCTCATTCCTTTGCTCGATGTGCCAGCCCTGCGGATTGAAACGGCATCCCATGGTGTGATTGAATTCGGAATGCCACAAGCCTTGATGGAGATGCAGGAAGGTTTTCGCAAGGCGTTTCTCTTGCCCGAAGTGGTCGTTTCGGGCGTAGAACAAAAGCCAGCCTTCAATTGGCAGTTCACCCTCGCCCTTATTTATATAATAGGTGTGGCAGTGGCATTGTCTTTCCGTCTGAAGAACTACATCCGCATGAAACGTTTCATACGGAGTGGTTGCCTTTGGACCGACAAGCTCGATGGCGACACGCTCTATTGTCATGCTGCATCCGTGGTTCCCTTCTCGTGGATGCATTCCATCGTGATTTCAGAAAGCGATTACGAGCAGAACGGACGCACCATTCTGCTTCACGAAAAAGCGCATATACGTTTGCACCATTCCTACGATGTGTTGTTGGTTCAGTTCATGAAAATCTTGCAGTGGTTCAATCCGTGCATCTATTTGCTCGAGTTCGACCTGCGCGATGTGCATGAATACCAAGCCGACGATGCAGTCCTCTCAGCGGGCATTACTGCCTACAATTATCAATCACTTCTTATTAAAAAAGCCGTTGGCTCCAGCTCCTACACCTTTGCCAACAGCTTCAATCACAGTTTGTTAAAAAAACGTATCACTATGATGTTACAAAAGAAATCAAGTCCTTGGCGCATGGCTCGTGCCTTGTATCTTGCGCCTTGTGCAGTGCTCCTCGCATTGCTTTTTGCCACACCGCAACTCAGCAGTTGCAAGCAGGACGGTGGCAAAGTTAGTGAAAATTCTGAAAACAACAACGAAAATCAGGAAGGAATTTCCGCTACAGTGTCTGCTGACACCCTTCAATCGCCTGTCGTTAAGCAACAAGTGCAAATTCAAGGGAAGGATGGGGAAGTGGAAACGCTGACTGTCATGTCGGCTGCTGGCTCAGACGCTTCATCCGAGAAATCTGACGACAGAATCCGCACAGAGCCAGCCCAAGCAATGGTGGCTGCTGAAGATTACGATGGTGAAGATGTTTTCGACATGGTGGAGGAAATGCCAGCATATCCTGGAGGCATGGAAGAATTGATGAAATTCCTGCAAACTCATGTGAAGTACCCGAAGGAGGCTGAGGAGAAAGGTCTGCAAGGCAGAGTGCTCGTGATGTTTGTCGTGGAGAAGAATGGTAGCATCTCGAACGCGAAGGTGGTGAAATCGGTAAGTCCTGAACTCGATGCCGAGGCACTGCATGTAGTGAATATGATGCCAAGGTGGACGCCAGGCAAGCAGAGGGGCGAGGCTGTGCGTGTGAAATTCACCATTCCTATTGTCTTCCGCTTGCAATAGTCCTCTTCTTTGATACTTCTCGTCTTTTTGTTCACTTTTCCTGAACCTTTCGTGTGGATGAACTAAAATGGCGAGCCCTCGTCAAAAACCCAGCGAAGGCTCGCTGATGTGATGGCGAGCCTTCGTTAAAACGATAGCGAAGGCTCGCCAATTAAGTAAAAGCAAACAAACGTTTCAGTTGGATTGAAGGAAAGCAGTGCGAAAAGCGAAGGAGAGATTGGACGAATCCCAATCTCTCCTTCGCTTGTTCAAATATTTTGCCAAATCTTTGTCTAATTCTTAGCTTTGCTATATCTAACCTTCGCCTTGTTATTTCTTCTCAATCACTCTGTAGCGTCCGCTGAGGTGGAGATAAGCGAAGAGTTGGAGAAGTCCGTCGTAGTAGGCATCGAAATAGCCATCGGCGTAAGGTTTGTGCTCTGATGCCCAAAAATGATTGATGAATTCGGCACGGTGAGGATTGGTGGCAGCGAGCGACACGGCAGCGGTGGTGGCAACGAGACCGAGGGAATGGCGAAGATTCTTAGGATAGTTGCCAGCACGGAGCGTGTCGGTCACAGCAGTGCCATCGGCATTGTATTGGTCAACAAATGTTTCCACACCCTGCGAATAGAAGAAATTCTGAATGCGGTTGGCATAGTCGTTCTGCCATTCGCGGTCGGCACAACTCCAAGAATAGTCGAGTGCGATGTTCATTGGCACACGCCAAGAGTCGAAACGGAAGCCCGAACCCATGAATCCGCGTCGAGGCAATGCGCTGCCGTCGAAGTTGGAGTAGTCGTTGTTGAGTCCTGTTTGAGGGTGGGTTGCTTTGTGGAGATAAGCACGGCTGGCAGCGGCGCATTCCTTCCAGAATTCGCTACGTCCGTCGTTGGCGTAACGAGCCCACACTTCGTAGAAAGCAGGGAGATGGTAGGATGGGTCGGTGTAGTTGGCACCCCAGCCCGAAGGAACAAAGGTGATGAGTTTGTGCTCCATGTTGATGAGGTTGCCACCGCGGTCGCCTTCTTTGTGCCCCATCACATTGTTCAGAATGAACTGTGCTTCAGCGAGATAGTTGATATCGCCATTGTTGCCCCAGAGGTTGGAAGCGAAGAGCAGCGAGGTGATGTAGTAGAGTTCACCATCGGAAGCAGGACCTTGAGCGTTGCGTCGTCCGTCCGTTCGGCAACTCCATGCGAAATAGCCTTTCAGGTCGCCATCCTGATGCTGCATATATTTCTTGCTCCATCGCCAAAGTCGGTCGAACATGTCCTTGCGTCCGAGTTGCACGGCAATCATCATGCCATAGCTCATGCCCTCGGTGCGAGCATCGTTGTTTTTCACGTCGGAGATGTAACCCATCGAGTCGCCCACTTCGAAATAGATTTTGTCGGGACCCTCGAAGAGTTCGTAACACACTTGGTTGATTCGCTCGTCAATCTGCTTTTGCGTATAACCCAGTTCGGCAAGGATGTTGCGGTACTTGCCTGTCTGCATGCCGCCTTTGTTCCATGGCGCTTTCAGTTGTTTGCTTGGAGGATTCTTTGAGATTTGTAACGCACTTGCTGTTGTGGCAATGAGCAGCATCATTGCCATGAGAATCATAGATTTTGCTTTCAACATAATAGATTTTTTTGAATGAATAGTTTGGTGGTCACAAAGTTACGAAGAATTCATAGAATTGCAAGGATTTCGCAGGAATAAGTTTCAGCTTTTGAATGAAAGGGGAGGGATAATTAGCATTTGAAGCGGTATTTGTGCCGATTGGATTTTGATAGATGGCAAGAAATTAGTTACTTTGCAAAAATAACGTAATCATACAAAACGATGAGTGATTTTTCAATGGCTTTAACCTTTTCGGGTGGCGGTTATCGTGCTACGGCCTATCATTTGGGTACATTGTGGATGCTGCACCACTTGAAAGTGGATGACGGAACACTGCTGGAGCATGTGGAGGTGCTGAGTACCATTTCGGGCGGTTCCATCACAGGTTTGCGCTATATGCAGGCATTGGCAGAAGGCGAAGACATAGATGAGATGGTAGATGACGTGATGGACTTCATGCGCCATGTGGATTTGGTCACGGATGCTTTCAGGCAGATGGACGACTATGACCACAAGAACGGTGCATCCGCCATCCGCACGATGAAAGAGATTTACGACGAAAAACTATTCAAGGGTTGTACCTTTGGCAAATTGTTGGAGAGGATGGACTATATCCCTGTCAATCATTATGCAGCCAATGGTACCGACTTTTCGAATGGCTACGAATTTCGTTTTCAGATTTCGGATTTGAAGAGGAATGAGAGTGGCAATTTTGGTAACGCCTTACACTGCATTCCTCAGGAGGCCATTCAGTATATTCGTCTGTCGGAAGCTTTGGCTTGCTCATCGTGCTTCCCTGGAGGCTTCGAACCTATGATTTTTCCCGATGACTTCGCCATTTCTGAAACAGAAGAAGGCAAGAAACTGCTGGAAAAATATGGTCGTTTTGCCATTATGGATGGTGGAGCTATCGATAACCAAGGCATCGAACCAGTGCTTTTGGCAGAAGAGCGCATGAGGAACAATAGTCAGAATCGTAAAGAGTGTGCGCTCGATTTGGTGATAGTGAACGATGTGTCGCATGTAGATATCGTTCCTTACGTACCCAAGAACATCCAACTGCCTAAGTGGCTGAATAAGTTGAATCTCAATCGCTTGACGTCGTATGCCAATTGGATAACGACTTTGCTGGCTGTGGCCATCATACCAACCGCCCTCTTCGATTGCACATGGCTGCTGTGTGTGCTGTCGGCTTTGTTCGCTGTTTCTGGTGTCTTTTCCATTCTCGTCGGAACAGGTAGAAAAAAAGTGAAGAAAGCAGTGGAGAGCACGTTCTTGAAACATAGTGTGGGCGATTTGTTGACTCTTCGATTTTCCGACCTTGGCACGTTGTTCTTCAATCGTGCCACTTCGATGTGGACACTCACGGATGAGGTCTATATGAAGCAAATCCGTACACTGCAATATAAGAATCTTTTCCAAAATAGTTTATTCACAAATCGTGCTGTTGCCAATCCGATTTATGAAATGGAAAAGGGTGAAACCTTCGACAAGCAGGTGGAAAACGGTAAATTGCCAGAGTTTCTGCGCCCTTCTCAGGCTATTCGCGAAAATAGCAAAATTGCTTCACACATGGCAACAACTCTTTGGTTTTCAGAGGAAGACAAGGCGAAGCAAATGCAGGAACGACTATTTGCTGCAGGACGCTATAGCATCTGCTTCGTTTTGCTGCGCTATATTCATAAATTGAAGACAAAGAACAACAAGAATATCACCGAGCGTCATCAGCTACTGCTTGACTTGGAACCTCAACTCAAAGAGTATTGGGAACGATACCAGAAGAATCCGCTGGAAGGATTGGCCTCACCCCCAACCCCTCTCCAAAGGGAGAGGGGAGTAGATAGAGGATGAAAGTGAAAAATGCCTTCCGGATGAAATCGCTTCACTCTTCACGCTCCACGCTTCACAAACTTCGTTAAACTTTAAACGTTACAGATGTACAAAAATCCATAAAAGGAGAATTTTTTTCAGTTGATATGTAAAGGATGTTGCGTAAATTTGCAAACGTGAAACTATGCGTTTAAAATATCGTCAACAAATAACTATCAAGATAATGAAAACGAAAAATCTGTGGATGGCACTATCGGCTTTGATGCTTTTTTCAGCAGCAACTGTGGACGCCAAGAAGAAAAAGAAGATGGATTAGTGGCCTGATGGCACAGTGGTGAGCGAGTGGTTCAAGCAGGCAAACCCTGCCACGTTGGAATCACTGGGCAAGCAGTATGTGCTGACAGAGCATGGTGTGAAGGAGGATTCCACACTGTTGCAGACGCTTGCCATCCAGGCGGTGATTGACAAGGCAGCTCGATCGGGAGAGAAAAGTGTGGTGGTCGTTCCGCAAGGCACGTTCCTCAGTGGTGCCCTTTTCATGCGTCAGGGAGTGAATCTTTGGATTGTGGAAGGCGGAAAGCTGAAGGGAAGCGACGACATCAACCAGTTTCCTGTGATGAATACCCGCATCGAAGGGCAGACCTGCAAGTACTTCTGTGCTTTGCTCAATGCCGACGGACTGGATGGAGTGACAATCGCAGGCAAAGGTGTGGTGGATGGCAACGGACTGAACTATTGGAAGGCGTTCTGGGTACGTCGCAGTTGGAATCCTCAATGCACGAACAAGGATGAGCAGCGTCCGCGCTTGCTCTATGTGTCGAACTGCAAGAATGTGGAAGTGTCGGGCCTGACCTTGCAGCACTCTCCGTTCTGGACTTCCCACTACTACCGTTGCGAGAATGTGCGTGCACTGAATCTCCGCATCCTCTCGCCTGCATCGCCAGTGAAGGCTCCTTCGACGGATGCCATCGACATCGACGTCTGTAAGAACATGCTTGTGAAGGGCTGCTACATGGCGGTGAACGACGATGCCATTGCCCTGAAGGGTGGTAAGGGAGCATACGCCGACCAGGACGAGACGAACGGCTCGAACGAGAACATCATTATCGAGGACTGCGAATATGGGTTCTGTCATGGTTGTCTCACTTGCGGAAGTGAGTCCATCCACAACAAGAACATCATCCTGCGCCGCATACAGGTGAACCACGGGCAGCGACTGCTATGGCTCAAGATGCGTCCCGACACTCCTCAGCAATATGAATACATCACCGTGGAGGACATCACGGGCGACGTGACGAACTTCATCTATGTGCGTCCGTGGACACAGTTCTTCGACATGCAGGGACGCACCGACATGCCGATTTCCTATGGCGACCACATCACCATGAAGAACTGTACGCTCCAGTGCCGCAATGTGTTCGAGGTGCAGAAGAGCGAGCAGTACCGCCTCTCCAACTTCTTCTTTGAGAATCTGAAAATCAAGGCACAGGGTGCACCTATCGACGAAAGTCAAGTGGAGAACTTCACGATAAAAGGTGTTGATATTACATTTGATGATTGATTTCTTGCTGCTTCCACAATAAATTTCTAAATTTGCAGCGGAAAGCCGAATTAGGTAAGTTAAAAGTTAAGAGTTAAAAGAGCTAACGAATAGCCCATTTTAAATTTTAACTTTTAACTTTTAATTTTTCGTTGAACTAAACTAACTATAGATATGAAAGATATGAAAAAGTTTCTACTTCTTGCTGCTTTTGCCCTGAGCTCAGCAGTTTCTTTTGCACAAAAGAAAGTCTATATCCCTAACGAATGGCGCAATCCGTGGCCATCCGACTCGCTGCTCTATGCCGAGAACGACCCAAACAACAAATATACATGGTCGAAGAGTCGCTCGGTAGAGACCGACAACTTCATCATCTTTTGGGATAAAGGGTGGGGCAGTACAGCTCCCGACAAATTGTCGAAGAGCAATTTCTACTACTTCGACCTCGACTTCATGAAGCAGAAGTTGGAAGAATACTACGACTTGGAAATCAATCAGCTGGGATTTGTTGACCCCGTCAATTCCAATGTGGCAAAGTACAAAATCATGGTGCTGCTCAACCATACCGAGGAGTGGACTTGCTATGGAGGTGGCTACGACTTAATCGGCAACTGCTACACGGGTTTCCACGGTGCCGTGGGAATGGGAGCTGCCATCTGGGAAACGACCGCCAACTGGCAGGCTCTTCAGTCGTTCCCTGACGAATACTTCACCATGAGCGGAACGAGCGACATTTTCCAGAACAGCCACAACTATGCCTTCACGCATGAATGGCATCGCTATCAGGCATATCCGTTCTTCACCTATCTCGTGGAGCACTATGGCGACGTGAAGGTGATTTCGGATGTGTGGAAAACGCACGAAACCACCATCAAGGACTTCAACGAGGTGCTGATGGACTGCAAGGGACTTAGCGTGGAAGAGCTCTACAACTTGCACTTTGACTTTGCCATGCACGTTGTCACATGGGATATCGCGTCGGCTAAGCCTTACCTCAACGACAGCTTTATTGGCAAGTTCCACTATGCTTGTTCGCAGATGGACGATAAGACTTATCAGGTGGCTTACGAGAGCTGTCCACAGGGAACGGGCTTCAACGTGATTCCGTTGCAAGTGCCTGCTGCTGGTACGGACATCAACACTCACTTCACAGCCTTGCGCACAGCTTCCAACCTGACAGAAGCCGACCCCGTTCGTTTCCTAAATGGTGATTCTCGTTTCGAGAATGTGAGCCGAACGAAGTATAATGCCGTTTCAAGAGCATCGCAGCGTGGATTCCGCTTGGGATATGTGGCACTGATGAACGATGGTTCTCGCCAGTATTTCACCGACAACAAGATTCACTGCACGGGTTCGGCAGAAACCACTGAGGACTATGGCATCACAGTGCCAGAAGGCGTGAAGCGCCTGTGGTTGGTCGTCGCACCTGCCCTGAAGAGCTATTTCCAGCACCAATGGGATGATGTGACCACCAACGACGACCAGTGGCCTTACCGCTTCCAGTTGGAAGGTACCGACCTCGGTTCTGCAGCCACGGTTTATGTTTCCCCTACGCTCGATGGCCGAAAGATTCAGGATGCCACTCTCACCTACGATGTCTATTTCGCTCCACGCAACGACTATATAGGTGCCACTGTCACGGTGGGTGGTTCGGCTGCAGCCACTTTAGGCACAGCCTTCCAGATGAAGCCTTCCGACATCGCTGGCAAGATGGTGAACTATACAAGCGCAGGTCCTGCCAACGGCAAGGTGATGTTCTATGCAGCCAAGAGCGATGGCTCACTGATTCAGAGTGGTTCCACCGCCAACGGCTATGGACATTGGTTCTCCAAGACGGGTGGTGTGGTGTCCTACGGCAACACATCCTACGTCTATTCCGAGTTCCAGCCAAACACGCTGAGTTTCAATCTCGGAGCTTATCCTAACCGAACTAAGAATGGTGACACCTACACTATTGCTCAGGCACTCCGCTACCGCAGTGGCTCCGACTATGCCAAGGTGGTGTTCGTCTTCAACATCCATATCGACTCGTCGAGGACTGGAGCTGAATTGGCTTCGATTGACTATGAGAACACCGATGCCATCTCCATGTTGAGCGATGCTTCCCATGCCCATGAGCGTGTGGATGTCTATTCCCTTTCAGGTGTCAAGATGAAAGGAAATGTGGAGCGGCGCACCGCTCTCGATGGCTTACAGAAAGGCATGTATCTGATTGGTGGCAAGAAAGTGTTTGTCAAATGATACGTAAAAATAGCAACCAATAAAAAGGATTACACATGAAAAAGACTCGATTATTGGCAATGTTACTTTTTTTGTCAACAGTGCTTTCTTCATGTTTGTTTTTTAATAACGATACTGACATCTTAACACTCCGTATCGTTATGCAAAACCGTTTTGACAAGGATACATGGGTGGTCTTTTGTCAACACGAACTTCGAAATAGTCCTGATTCGTTAACTGCATACGCCTTTTGTGGTGGTTCTCAACTTCAAAAGATGACGGAAAGTTTGACTTATAACTATGATAGTATTTGTGAGATAAAAAACGGATCGTTCCGAATGTGTTATTTCAGTTATGGATATGGCGCAGATGTTTCCTGGAGGGAGCATTTTCAAATATCACAAATCGACTCCATCTGCATTCTGACATTCAATTCCCACAATGATGCTTCCGAATGGATAAGGATGCGTAACAACAGCTTGCTGAATAAGAAGTTCTCCTATTCATTGGCTGACATAGATGTTGAATATTCTAATTGGACAATAGAACTAAAAGGCAAAAAAGAGAGCGAATAAGAGTAATTATATCACTTCCAATGCACATTTCATTGAAAGGCTGAATACTCTTGGATTCAAGAGAAAGGACATGAATGATTTCACTGCGAAAATGAATGATGCGGATTTAAAGATTAGTGTCATTCATTCCACAGAAACGAATACAAGAAAGGGCAGAGACGTTGCAATCTCTGCCCTTTCTTTTTGGCGCGTAAAGACTGGTGCAAGTAATTATCGTTCTTACCTCAGTTCAGTTGAAGATGAAATGTCGCCTTGCAACAGTGAAATAGGGAGATGGGGAAGAAGGGACATAGAGATGCTTTTGGAGCAGTGCTTAAGGGGTTTGTCTGCATTGCATGAGGGGATTTATTGAAGCGTTCCTTTGAATTCAACTAGTAGTCTGTAAAGTCTAAAAGTTCATAAAAAGTCCATTCAGTTCGCAAATGCAGCCAAGCAGATCAAGGAAAAATACAATTGTTGCAACAGGT
>CADBXS010000032.1:55430-79552 GCA_902798705.1 uncultured Bacteroidales bacterium | reverse complement strand
GAAAGTGATACGATGGGATGCAGTTTCATCTCCCTCCCAAGGGTTCTCGGTGATGAAATGGAAGTCTGCCATATCGAGGTGATTCTTATAGACGCGCTCTGGGTCGTAGCCATGCGAAACAAATAGGATATTTCGCTTCAAGTTCTTCTTCACTACAAACCAGGGACCTCCGCTGAATCCCAGACCCTTACGTTGTCCAATAGTATAGAACCAAAGTCCTTGGTGAGTACCGATTTTTTTGCCAGTTTCTATCTCTCTCACGTCGCCAGGATTCTCTCCCAAGTTCTTCTTGATGTATTCGCGAAAATCAATATTTCCCAAGAAACAAATGCCTTGAGAATCCTTTCTGCTTGCATTGAGGAGATGATTCTTTTCAGCCAATTCACGCACTTCATGCTTCCAAAGATGTCCTATAGGAAACATGAGCTTCGACACTTGCAAGGAATCAATCTGACATAAGAAATCTGTTTGGTCCTTCACTGGGTCAGGACTCGTAGCAAGCCAGGTTTTTCCGTCAATGATTTCGGTCTGTGCATAGTGTCCCGTAGCGGTCTTGTCAAAATCTTTCCCAACGTATTCCTCGAAGCATCCGAACTTGATGAGCTTGTTGCACATCACATCGGGATTGGGGGTGAGCCCTTGTCGAGCCTTGTCCATGGTGTAGCCCACCACCATATCCCAGTATTCACGGTGCAAATCGATGACATCAAGTCGAAGTCCGTATCTCTTGGCAAGCCACTGACAAATCTCCACATCCTCCTCCGAGGTGCAGTTCCACTCTGTGTCCTTGTCGGGACCAATTTTAATATAGAAGAGGTGTGGTTCGTAGCCTTGTTCCTTCAGCAGATGCACAGAAACAGCACTATCCACTCCCCCACTCACAAGTGCAGCGATTTGCATGTATCGAGTTTAGCGTTTAAAGTTTAACGTTTAACGAAGTTACATGTTCAAGAATCCTTTTAAATCCTTAAAATCTCTGATCAATTTTTAAGTGCCTTGCTGATTTCGAGCATTTTGTTGATAGGCTTAATGGCTTTCTCTGCGATGTCCTCATCGACGAGGATTTCAGGCCATTCGTACTTGAGGGTGTTATAGAGCTTCTTGAGGGTGTTCAATCGCATGAAAGAACACTCATTGCACTGACATCCAATGGATTCGCTCATCTCAGGAGGTGCTGGGTAGAATTGCTTATCAGGGCAAGAGCGAGTCATTTGGTGCAAGATACCACTCTCAGTTGCTACGATGAATTCCGTGGCTTCGTCTTGAATAGCAAACTTCAGCAAACCTGCTGTAGAACCAATCTTATCAGCAATTGCCTGAATTGGAGCAGGACATTCAGGATGCACGAGCACCTTTGCTTCAGGATGCTCTTTTTTCAATTCCAAGATGCCTTCGAGCGAGAATTGTCCATGCACATGGCAACCACCATTCCAAAGGAGCATGTTGCGTCCCGTGACTGAATTGATGTAATTTCCAAGATTCTTATCGGGACCGAAAATCAGTTTCTCATCCTCAGGGAAACTGTCAATCACCAATTTGGCATTGGAACTCGTCACCACCACATCAGTCAAAGCCTTTACGGCAGCAGTAGTGTTCACATAGCTCACCACCTTGTAGCCTGGATGCTCATCCACGAATTTCTTCAAATCTGCTGCATCGCAAGAGTCAGCCAGCGAGCAACCCGCATTTAAGTCGCACACGAGCACTTTCTTGCCTGGACAAAGAATCTTGTTCGTTTCGCCCATAAAGTGCACACCACACATCACAATGATATCGGCATCCGTTTTTGCAGCCCACTGAGCCAAAGCCAAGGAGTCGCCCACGAAGTCGGCCACATCTTGCACGGCACCTTCCGTATAATAGTGTGCCAGGACTACAGCATTCTTTTCCTTGCACATCTTGCGGATTTCGGCAGACAAATCCAAATCGGCGGAAACAGGCTCATCTACATAGCCTTTTTCTTTCCAGTTTTTCTTCACTTTAACCATAGGTCTTATACTTTTTTGTTTTAATTCAATGATGTGGCATCAAACATTCACTTCGTCCAAAGTAACAAGTTTGTTAACGATGGCATAGATGGTGATACCTGCAGAGGAATGGATGGAGAGCTTTCGAGCAATGTTGCGTCGGTGCGTGGTGACTGTATTGACACTGATGCATAGATGGTCGGCAATTTCCTTGTTTGCCATTCCCTTTGCCACACAAACAACAATTTCTCGCTCCCTTTCCGAAAGAGTTTCGTCGGTGTTCTGTGTTTCATTCTCCTTTGCAAGCAGTTCGTCTTGTTCCTGACGAGTCTTGTTGAGATAAGCCAATCGACGCACGGCTGGCGTGAAGACGTTATCCTCCACACGGCAATGCACCTCCAAATCCTCTTGGGTGCGATAAAGCTCGTAAATCACAGCATTCAGTTCATTGTCAACACCTTGCTGAGGATAATACTGAATGAAAAGATTCTTCAGTTCCCGCAACTTCTGGTCGATGCTCTCATGATGTTTTGAGAGCAAATGATTAGCGTTGTCTGCCAGCACGGGATTGTTGCCAGACAGCAACTTCTCAACATAGGAGAACGTCACTTTTTCCTCATATTCCATGTGCTTTCTCACTTCCTCCACGTATGAATCGAAGAACTTCAACACAAGGAATGCCACTTCGTTTTTCACGGAGCAATCGATGGCATTGAGCATATTCCTACGCATGGTAGGAAACTGATAATCAAGGAAATAGGCATGAGTCTGCCTCAGATAATCCAAGAGGGACTTCACACTCAAATCGCCCAAAATGATGGGACTGTTCTTGGCTCCGTCCTTCACATAATTGATGACGGCAATGAAAGTGTCGGCATCCACATTCTTCTGCTGGCATATTTCCTTGATGGATTTTTCTCCGAAACCAAAAGAAATGCCAAAGCGACTCATCACCTGCAGAAGTCGATAGTCGTTTGCTAATACATAACTAACCTTGTCTGTTGTTTTATATTCACCAGCCATTCAAATGAACCCTTTCTTACATTAGCAACTTTGTTGCAAAGTTAGTGGAAAAAGAGAAAACTGCAAACAATTTCATTGAAAATGAGCCAAAAGTGAAATGCGAGGACGAGATTTTTTCTGCTTCATACTCAATAGTGAGTATTGTTTCTGTAGAAAAAAAACAATAACTTTGCAAAATAAAATCAATACACTCATGAAGCTAAGCGAACTCAAGACAGGTGAAAGTGGAGTCATTGTCAGTGTGAGAGGACATGGAGGTTTCCGCAAGCGTATCATAGAAATGGGATTTATCAAGGGAGAACTCGTCGAAGTGCTCCTGAATGCCCCCCTTCGCGATCCCGTGAAATATAAAATCATGGATTACGAAGTATCGCTACGCCGAGCAGAAGCAGAGCTGGTGGATGTGGTCAGTGAGGAAGAAGCCAAACGATGGGAACAGGAGCAACAGCAGCAGGAAAGCATTGTGGCTGACGACTGCTCAGCGGAAGTGAGACGCCAACGCATGCGTGAGATTGCCAAGCAACGTGATAAGGAGCTCACGGTGTGCTTCGTAGGAAATCCCAACTGCGGAAAGACATCCATTTTCAACATCGCCAGTGGTGCTCACGAGCGTGTAGGTAACTATTCGGGTGTGACGGTAGATGCGAAGGAAGGTGTGTTTCAGCACGAGGGCTATCAATTCCATATCATCGACCTACCAGGCACCTACTCTCTCACCACCTACACTCCTGAGGAATTGTATGTACGCAAATACATCATCGACAAAACGCCATCAGTCATCATCAATGTGGTAGATGCCTCCAACTTGGAGCGCAATCTCTATCTCACCACACAGCTCATCGACATGGACGTGCCTATGATTATGGCACTCAACATGTTTGATGAAATGCGTGAAAGTGGCAATCAGCTCGACTTAGATTTTCTGGGCCGACTCTTGGGTGTGCCTATCGTACCCACCGTGGGACGAACAGGCGAAGGTGTGAAAGAACTGTTTAGCACCATCATAGCCATCCATGAGGGACGTCAAGAGACTTCTCGACACATCCACGTGAACCATGGGAAACTGCTTGAGGAGAGCATTGAGAAGGTGGAAGAAAAGATACGCGTCAATCCCGAGCCTCACTTCAACTACTCGGCCCGTTTCCTCTCCATCAAGATGCTGGAGAACGACAAGCAAATCATTGAGGTTTGCAAGAAATTCTCCAACTTCGACGACATCAAGGCCACGCAGCAGAAGTGTCAGCAATTCATCAAGGCAGAACTGAAAGAGGATGCAGAAAGTGCTCTTACAGATGCCAAATACGGATTCATCCGCGGTGCTCTCAAGGAATGCTTTGTGAAGAAGAAGCATTACACACGCCATCTCACTCAGTATCTGGACTCCGTCGTCACACATCGATGGCTGGGATACCCCATTTTCATCCTCATGATGTTTATCACCTTCTTTTGCACTTTTAAGTTGGGCGAATATCCTATGATATGGATTGACTCACTTGTGGCATGGATTGGTGAAATCGTTGGCACTTACATGCCTGACGGACCTCTCAAGGACCTCATTGTCGATGGTGTGATAGCTGGCGTGGGAGGAGTGATAGTCTTTCTTCCCAACATCATGATTCTCTATGCATTCATCTCGTGGATGGAGGATTCTGGTTATATGGCTCGCGCTGCTTTCATCATGGATAAGCTCATGCATCGCATGGGACTGCACGGAAAATCGTTCATTCCTATGATTATGGGATTCGGCTGCAACATTCCTGCCATCATGTCAACCCGAACGATAGAGGACCGCAAGAGCCGTCTCATCACCATGCTCCTCATTCCACTCATGTCGTGTCAGGCACGTCTCCCCGTCTATTTCATCATCACGGGAGCGTTCTTCCCTCGCTACAACTTCCTTGTAATTTTCGGGCTCTACATCCTCGGTGTTCTGCTTTCCATCGTGATGGCAAAACTATTCAGTCGGTTTGTAGTGCGTGGCGAATCCTATCCGTTTGTCATGGAGTTGCCTCCTTATCGCCTGCCCTCCGCCAAATCGGTGTTTCATCATACTTGGGAAAAGGGCAAGCAATACCTCCACAAGATGGGAACCATCATTCTCCTTGCATCCATCGTGGTGTGGGGCCTCTCCTATTTTCCACAGCAGCAAGAGGGAATGTCGCGCGAGCAGCACGTAAAGCAAAGCTATATAGGACGCATCGGGCAGGCAGTGGAGCCTGTGCTTCGTCCATGTGGATTGGAATGGAAAGAAGGTGTTAGTCTTGTGACAGGCGTAGCAGCCAAGGAAATCGTTGCCAGCACAATGGGTGTACTTTATTCTGCTTCAGATGCAGACGCTCAGGAAATGGATGATGAAGACGCTGAGCAATCCCGTCTCTCACGCATCATCTCACGCAGCGGACTCACCAGCCTCTCCGCCTTATCCTTCCTCATCTTCATCCTGCTCTACATGCCTTGCATTCCTGCCTGCGTGAGCATCAAGAACGAATCGGGCAAATGGAAATGGTCCTTCTTCACCATTTTCTATACCACCGCTCTTGCATGGATTTGCTCCACTATCTTCTATCAGATTGGTTCACTATTGATATAGGGAAAAGCAAAAAGGGAAGGAGAACTGAATCTCTTTCCCTTTTTTTATTGTTTTTGAGCCTCTTGTCGGATTCGAACCAACGACCCCGAGATTACAAATCACGTGCTCTGGCCAACTGAGCTAAAGAGGCGGGTGGGTAAGCTATCTATATCGCGCCGCTACGACCTAACGCCTTTGCTGCGATCAAGCCCTGGAGGATTATAGGGAGCTGGCCGTATAGGACTTACCCATGTCGGTTTTTTGCCTTGGTTTCCCAAAAGCGAGCGCAAAGGTACAACATTTTTCCAAATTGGCAAATGTTTTGAAGAATTTTTTGTATCTTTGCACCCGTTTTTAAAAACAACTCAATTTAATAAGGTAAAAAGTCAATCAGGGATTTAAGGGATTTAAAAGGATTTCTTGATACCTGTTTCTTGTAACCTGAAATATTAATCAAGGATTTAAAGGTTTTTTTTAGTGAGTAAGGAGTAGTGAGTAGTGAGAAATGCCATCCCGATGGGAATCGCTTCACGCCCCACGCTTCACACTTCACACTCCACACTTCACGCTCCACGTTATTCCCAAATGGAAGAATTCATCGTTAATTTATCGCAAGGAGCCCTCGACAACCTCAACTATGGTTGGATTATTCTGTTTATGGCTATTGAGAGCTCTTTCATTCCGTTTCCCTCTGAGGTTGTCATCATCCCTGCAGCATACATGGCAGCGGAAGAAGGCAAAATGTCGTATTTCATGATAGTTGTCTGTGGCACGCTGGGAGCCCTCATCGGAGCATTTATCAACTACGGACTCTCCTACTGGCTTGGAAGACCTATCGTCTATGCATTTGCCAATAGCCGATTTGGGCACATGTGTCTCATCGACCAAGAGAAAGTGGAAAAAGCAGAAGCCTATTTCGACAATCACGGTGCTGTTTCAACCCTCATCGGACGTATGATTCCAGCTATCCGACAGCTCATCTCCATTCCCGCAGGTTTGGCTAAGATGAACATTGGCACTTTTGCCATCTTCACCGCACTGGGTGCAGCCATTTGGAATGTCATTCTTGTGATAATAGGTTATGTGTGCCACACGCAAGTGGATAAAAACACGCTCATCGGCACCATCTCTCACTATAGCCACATCATTGGCTATGCTGCCATCATTCTCTGCGTAGCGATTCTTGCCTACCTCATCTATCAGGGCTTGAAGAATCCACAGAAAAAAAATGCATAAAACAATTCCCCATTTCGCAAATTACTAAAACTCCAATATATAGATATGTTTGAAAATCTATCAGAGCGCCTCGAAAGGTCGTTCAAAATACTGAAAGGTGAAGGACGTATCACCGAAATCAACGTTGCCGAAACCCTCAAGGATGTACGCAAGGCATTGCTCGAAGCCGATGTGAACTACAAAGTGGCTAAGACATTCACCGACACCGTGAAGCAAAAGGCTTTGGGACAGAACGTGCTAACTGCCGTAAAACCAAGCCAATTGATGGTGAAAATTGTGCACGACGAACTCACCGAACTGATGGGAGGACAGGCCACAGAACTCAATCTGAAAGGTCATCCATCAATCATTCTCATGGCAGGTCTCAATGGTGCAGGTAAAACCACTCTGAGTGGCAAGCTGGCTCATTTGCTGAAATCAAAGCAGGGACGTAAGCCTTTGCTCGCTGCCTGCGACACATTCCGTCCAGCAGCTATGGAGCAGTTGCGTGTGCTTGCTGAGCAAATCGATGTACCTATCCACTTGGAAGAAGGTGCTACCGACCCAATCCTTGTGGCACGTAATGCCATTGCAGAAGCCAAGCAGAAGGGATACGACATCGTTATCATCGATACCGCAGGACGTCAGTCCATCGATGAGGAATTGATGCAGCAAATTGCTCAAATCAAGGAAGCCACCAACCCAGACGAAACACTCCTCGTGGTAGATGCCATGACAGGACAGGATGCCGTGAACACTGCAAAGGAATTCAACGAGCGTCTTGCCATCGACGGAGTGGTACTCACCAAGTTGGATGGTGACACTCGTGGTGGTGCCGCTCTCTCCATCCGCACCGTAGTGGATAAGCCTATCAAGTTCGTGGGAACAGGCGAAAAGATGGAGGCACTCGACGTGTTCCACCCTTCCCGCATGGCAGACCGAATCCTCGGCATGGGCGACATCGTCAGCTTCGTGGAGCGTGCACAGCAGCAGTTCGACGAAGAGGAAGCCAAGAAACTCGAGGCAAAAATCAAGAAGAACAAGTTCGACTACAACGATTTCCTCGGACAGATTCAGCAAATCAAGAAGATGGGTAACATCAAGGAACTCGCTGGCATGATTCCAGGAGTAGGAAAAGCCATCAAGGACCTCGACATCGACGACAATGCCTTCAAGAGCGTAGAGGCTATGATTTCCTCCATGACGCCATACGAGCGCGAGCATCCTGATGTCATCAACATGAGCCGCAAGATGCGCATTGCCAAGGGTAGTGGCAACTCCATCGACGAAGTGAACCGCATCACCAAGCAATTCGACCAGATGCGCAAAATGATGCGTGCCATGACAGGTAGCAAGATGAACAAAATGATGGCTAACATGCCAAAGGGATTCCGCAAATAATTTTTCCCATTTATTCTATACAATTCATGCAATTAATAGACGGAAAAGCAACAGCAACTACCATCAAGGCTGAAATTGCAGCAGAAGTAGAACTCATCGTGGAAAATGGAGGAAAGCGCCCTCACCTTGCCGCTATCCTCGTAGGACACGATGGAGGTTCTGAGACCTACGTCAAGAACAAAGTCATAGCTTGTGAGCAATGCGGGTTCAAATCCACCCTCATTCGCTTCGAGGACAATGTCAGCGAAGCAGAACTGTTGGCAGAAGTGAACCGACTCAACCAAGATGAGGACATCGATGGATTCATCGTCCAACTGCCACTCCCAAGGCACATTTCTGAGCAGAAAGTCATCGAGGCTATCGACTACAGAAAAGACGTGGATGGATTCCACCCTATCAACGTGGGGCGAATGTCCATTGGTCTGCCATGCTACATCAGTGCCACTCCTAACGGCATCCTCGAGCTCTTGAAACGCTACAAAATCAAGACAGCGGGAAAGAAGTGCGTCATTCTGGGTAGAAGCAACATCGTTGGCAAACCGATGGCTCAACTCATGATGCAGAAACGCATTCCGGGAGACGCCACCGTCACCATCTGCCACTCCCACACCAAGAACCTCAAAGAGGAATGCCGCCAAGCCGACATTATCATTGCTGCGATTGGCATTCCAAATTTCGTTACTGCCGACATGATAAAACCAGGTGCAGTGGTCATCGACGTAGGTACCACCCGTGTGCCTGATTCCACCCGAAAGAGCGGATTCCGCCTCAATGGAGATGTGAAGTTTGACGAAGTGGCACCACTTTGCTCCTACATCAGTCCAGTTCCAGGAGGTGTAGGTCCTATGACGATTTGCTCCCTGATGAAGAACACCCTTTCCGCTGGCAAGAAAGAGTTCTATAGTTAAAAGCCCTCCCGTCCTTCCCCAAAGGGAAGGAAAAACGTGAAGTGTGAAGCGTGAAGTGTGAAGCGATGCCATCCGGATGGCATTTTTCACTTTTCACTTCTCACTTTTCACTTTCTCATTTTTCACTTTTCACTTCTCACTTTTCACTTTCTCCTCCCCTCGGGAGAGCTGGTAGGAGGCTTTTCCCTTAAAATTCTTCCTATTCACCGAAAAAAACGACGAAAAGTTTTGGAGAGTCGAAGAAAAGCATATTTTTTTTTTTTTTTATAACCACGAATTTCACGAATTAAACGAATTTCTGATTTTATTTTTATCTAATTTCTCTAATTTGAAAAATGCCAGCATTTTTATTCGTGAAATTTGTTTTAATTAATGCCGAGCTAAAAAAATTCGATAAATTCGAGTAATTGGCTTACGCCGAGCTGAAGGTTCGTGGTTGAAAATAATCCCAAGTTTTTTTTATCGTATCACCTTGTCCTCCAATGCCCAACTCATGATGGCGGAAATCTGAGGAATGAGGCAAGAGGCAATCTTTCGTTGCCCTTGATAGTTCGGATGCCAGTCCGCACCCATGTCGTACTGCTCCGTCACCATGTTCTGCAAAGAATTCGCAAAGAACACCTTTGGCATCCCCACAGTCCTCCTTTGCACCTCCTGCAAGGCTGTATGCAGATAGGCATTGGCAGAATGAGGCTCGATGCATAGCACAGGCACCTCGCCATAGTGCTCACGCAGCGTCTGAATCAATTTCACGTATGCACCCGCATATTGCTCAGGAGTGGGAATGGCAACAGGCGAGAAGTCGTTCGTACCCAAGTTGATGAGCACAATGTCGGGACGATGCCTATTAAAAGCATACGCCTTGCTCGCATCCTTGTCCATCACCCTCAGGACGCGATGACTCATGTTCTCATCCGACACCTGCTTCGCATCGCCCCAATTGCGCACGAATCCCTGCCCAGAATGAGCCGTGAGTGCATAGTCCGCATCGAAATAGCGAGCGATGATGCATCCGTAAGCCTGGTCGCAATTCTCCGTATCCACGCTGAAGCGATCGCTTGCCTTGGCAGCCTCCGTACCATAGCCACAAGTATAGGAATCCCCATACACCTCGATAAAACGCTTGCGGTCAGCAGGACGAGTCAGCACACCTTTGGCAGCCACGCGGAACCCCGAAATCTGGGTAGTGCCATATTCGCCTTCCGTGCATCGTTGCAGGCGCACAGTGTGCTTGCTCTTGCTCAGCCCCTTAGCCAGCGTGAGCCACTGCGCATCCTTGTGCCCAACAAGGAATTTCCGCACCCATTGCCCATCTACAAACACATTATAATAGGTGGTACCGGCATCGGCAATCTTCACCTCGAACGTGCCCCCAGTGAACTCCGTCTCGAAGTAAGTGCCTACCCAGTCGTATTGCACCATCCCCTGCACCGACTCGTCGATACGTCCCACATACCGAACTTCCTGCGCATTGGCTGCATATTCCTTCCAACTACCCTTCGCCTCTGCAGGCATCTGCACCATTGCCAACAGCACGAGCAGCAAAATTTCCCATTGGTATTTACCCATATTCTTCATGATATAATAATGTTTCAACAACGTGATTTCCACGACTTTTGCACCCTGTCTTATAACCCCTCTAAGACAATGCAAATATACGAAAATTCCACGACGAAAGCAATAGTTTTATCGATTATTTTCATAAAAAAATTCACCTTTCCCTCACCAATCATCCACCCCATCCTTTCAACCTGTATAACGTTACACAGTTACAACGTTACAAAGTTACACGTTACAATTTAGTTAAGGGGTATGTTGTTTTGTTGGAATGGAAGGAGAAGCAAGCAGGATGGGAAATGAAGTGGAAGAGAAGGAAGGTAGAAGGAGAGAGAAATGTTAAAATAGTTTTAATTTGATAAAATATTAATATTATAATAATAATTAATTATATATATAATATATATTATATATATAATTAAAAATTAATCCCTCACTTTTCCCCACCCTCGACTATACCCCCCCTTTGTATTTTTGTAACATTGTAACTTTGTAGCATTGTAACTTTGTAAACGTTTTTGAGGTGCCTGTTTTGAAATTGCCCCAATAATAAATAATGTCAACAAAACGGACACAGACCTCATTTCCCTCAGGTCATTGTCCCACGATTCATTGTGTAATTGTCAATTCAATAATTATCTGGGCAGTTTTCCGTTCACGACTCTTAATTATTGTTAAATCCGAAAGGTTTTTAACACCTTTGGTGTTAAACTATAAAAGAAATTGCCTATCTTTGCATCGTAAATGAAGTCTGCGAAGACCATCAAGACAACCCGAATTCCTTTGGTTTTTAACCTTACCGACCCAATCCGCGCAACCACCCTGTCCCCATCAGCGCAAACACCCTGCCCCAACGTATCAGCATTTGCCCACGCTGCACCCTCACAAAACTTGCGCTGCACCCTCACAAACCGCACCGTCCCACTTGAAGCCTTGTGCCAAGCCGTCAGAAAACTTGCGCTGCATCAACGGAAAACTTCCGCCGCACCACTACGCCCCCCCCATTTTCCGATATAACAAAGCCCCATCAAGCCCATCAAGCCCATCAAGCCCATCAAGCCCATTACCCCCATCACCCCCTCCCCTTTGGCAATATCGGAAAACTTTCGTATCTTTGCAAAAACATTTCAACGCGGCACATGGCACAAGTAAATCCATACCTCGAAGTGATGGGGCTGACGAAGCGCATCGGCGACAGAGTCCTTTTCCACGACATCTCCTTCACCGTAGGCGAGCGCGAGCGCATCGGACTCATTGCCAAGAACGGCACAGGAAAATCCACGCTGCTCAGCATCATCGCTGGAATCGAAGGCTACGAAGGCGGGAAGATGGTTTTCCGAAACGACCTGAAAGTGGGCTATCTGGAGCAGACTCCCTCCTACGACGGAGAACTCACCGTGGGCGACATCTGCCTGGGACATGCCAACGAGCTCCGCACCAAGCAGATTCTCACGCAACTGAAAATCACCGACATGAGCCAGCAGATGAAGCAGCTGTCGGGAGGCATGGTGAAGCGAGTGGCACTGGCTCGCGTGCTGGAGAACGAACCCAACCTGCTCATCCTCGACGAGCCTACCAACCACCTCGACGTGGAGATGATTGAATGGTTGGAAACCTACCTGAGCCGCACCACAGCCAGCCTGCTCATGGTGACACACGACCGCTACTTCCTCGACCGCGTGTGCAACTCCATCATCGAAATGGACAATTCCACCATCTACCGCTACGAGGGCAACTACTCCTACTACCTGCAGAAGCGGCAGGAACGGCTGGACCAAGCGCGGGAGGAAATCGTGAGGGCAAACAACCTCTACCGCACGGAGCTGGAATGGATGCGACGCATGCCACAGGCGCGAGGTCACAAGGCACGCTATCGCGAAGAGGCTTTCTACGAGCTGGAGAAAGTGGCAAAGCGCAGAATCGACGAGCAGCAGGTGCGCCTGGAAATGGGCAACAGATACATCGGCTCGAAGATTTTCGTGGCAGAGCACGTGTCGAAAGCTTTCGGAGAGAAAACCATTCTGAAAGACTTCAACTACAGTTTCTCGCGCTATGAGAAGATGGGCATCGCAGGCAATAACGGTACGGGCAAATCCACCTTCATCAAGCTCCTGATGGGCGAGCTGGCACCCGACGAGGGACATTTCGACATAGGTGAGACGGTGCGCTTCGGCTACTACAGTCAGGACGGCATAGAGTTCCGCGACGACGCCAAGGTGATTGACATGGTGCGCGACATAGCCGAAGTGGTCGATATGGGCAATGGGCAACGACTTTCCGTGAGTCAGTTCTTGCAGCATTTCCTCTTCGAACCCGAGCAGCAATACAACTACGTGGGCAAGCTCAGTGGAGGCGAGAAACGCAGACTCTACCTCTGCACGGTGCTGATGAAAGCCCCCAACTTTCTCATCCTCGACGAGCCCACCAACGACCTCGACATCATCACGCTGCAAATTCTGGAGGACTACCTCGCCAAGTTCAAGGGATGCCTCATTGTGGTGAGCCACGACCGCTATTTCATGGACAAAGTGGTGGACCACCTCCTCGTGTTCGAAGGAGATGGACGGGTGAAGGACTTCCCTGGCAACTACCGCGAATACCGTGCCAAGAAGGAGGAAGAGGAAGCCATGCGGAAGGCTTCGAAAACCAATGCACCCACTTCCTCTGCGTCCGACACAAAGAACATGAACCGCGACGGCACGCAGCGCAAGCGCAAGATGAGCTACAAGGAGAAGAAGGAATTTGAGCAACTCGAGAAGGACCTCGCCATGCTGGAGGCGGAAAAGCGAAGCATCGAGGAAGGACTAAGCAGCGGCAAACTTTCCGTGGAGAAAATCACGCAGATGTCGAAACGGCTTCCCATCCTCCAAGACGAACTCGACGAGAAGGAAATGCGCTGGCTGGAACTGAGCGAGATGGAATAAAACAGTTATAGCAAATTCATTTAGTGATAATAAACTTGGTGCGATTTCAATCTTTTTTAACCACGAATTGCTCGAATTTAACGAATATCAGATTTCATTTTATCAAATTTCTCTAATTAAAAAATGCCAGCATTTTTGGTTCGTGAAATATGAATAAATAATTTATACAAATTCGTATAATTCGTGAAATTAGTGGTTGAGAAATAATCCTAATAAGACATGTGTCCTCAGACAGACCTTCCTGAATATGCTTTCATCGGGAGGTCGAACGTGGGCAAGTCGAGCCTCATCAATATGCTGACAGGCAGAAACAAATTGGCAATGACGTCATCCACTCCAGGCAAAACCATGCTGGTGAACCATTTCATTATAAATAAGGAGTGGTACCTCGTCGATTTGCCAGGCTACGGATTTGCACAGCGAGGCAAGCGCGAGATGGACAAGCTGTGGAACCTCATCAGCCATTATGTGCTCGAAAGGGAACAACTCACCTGCCTCTTCGTCCTCATCGACATACGCCACGAACCCCAGCAAAAAGACCTCGATTTCTTCCAGTTCCTTGGAGAGAACGGCGTGCCTTTTGCCATCATCTTCACGAAGGCAGACAAGATTTCAAGGCAGAAAATCCAAAACTCGGTGAAAGCATATCTGAATGTGCTGGGCGAGATGTGGGAAGAACTGCCACCGCATTTCATCACCAGTGCCACATCGAAAATGGGCAAGGACGATGTGCTCAACTACATCGACTCCATCAACAAGAACTTGTGAAAGTCCTCTTCATCGCCCGCAAAAACCCTGTCCAAACAATTCTTCAAATAAAAAATATCGCATTTTTCCGCTCTTTCCCTTGGTAGTTTCATAGGAAAAGCGTACTTTTGCATTGTTTTTAGAGACAATTCTTTTGGGAAGAATTTTGTAAGGCATTCCCAAAATACTATCAACCCATTACTAAACTTCGTTTTTTCAAGCTAAGACATCTTGCACAAGCACACTCATAAGAGGTGCAAAAACGTGTAATTGCAAAGACCGAACTACGCGCTCAAGCAATGCATCATCCCGACGAAGATGGGGATAACAATGAACCTTTCATAGCATTCTTTTCATCCATTCGATATTTCGAAAGAAAGAGAGTCAATGAAATCCACTCGAAATATACAATTATCAATATATGCAACAGTATAATAAAGAACAACTCACAGGCAAGACCTTGGACGAATTGCGCGCCATTGCAGCCGAATACAGCATCAACAGCGGCGACATGAGAGAGATTGACCTGGTGTATGAAATCCTCGAAGAGCAGGCAAAAGCCGCAGCAGAGAAGAGCACAGCCAAGTCGACTGCCACACGCAAGCGCACCCGAATCCAAAAAGTGGATCGCGTCTATACAGCCAATCAGGAGAAAGCCAAGAAAGTAGATAAGACCGTCCTCAGAAGCGTGGACGGCTCACTCTTCAACTCCCTCTCCGACGAGGAAAAGGCACTGATGGCACAAACACAAGAAATCGAGAAGGCAGCAGCCAAGGAAAGCGCAGAAGCACAAGCCGAAACAGCAGACGAAGCGCCAAAGAAGAAAACAAGAAAAACAAGCACAAAGAGCAAGAAGGCACAGGCAGAAGAACCAACAGCACAGGAGCCACAGCCACAGCAGGAGCCTGCGCAGGAAGCAGAACCACAGCCTTCAGAAGATACAAACAATCAGGATAACAAAGAGGCAGAATCCGACTTCATCATCGAAGAAATGAAAGACGTGAACGACGACACTGCCAGCACCACAGCAAGCGACAGCACATACCAGCAGAACGAAGCAGAGCCTGTCAACGAAACTGTGGAAAACAAGAAAACAAACATGAACAAGAACACAGCAAAGGCTAACAACCTCTTCCCTGCTGAAGAAGACGGCGCTGACTTCATCATCCTTCAGGACATCCCATCCGAGGAATCAGTCACAGGCCGCAACCCAATGGACTTCTTCAAGCACTACCACAACGAACAACCAGCAGTCAACATCAACCGAAACGAGCCTGCCAGCAGCCCAATAGAAGTGGTTGCCAAGCAGAAAGCATACGACTTCAGCAACATCATCACCGTCACAGGCGTACTCGAAATCATCGACAGCTACGGATTCCTTCGCTCATCCGACTACAACTACCTCGCCTCCCCCGACGACGTATATGTCAACCAAGCACAGGTGAAGCACTACGGACTCAAGACAGGCGACGTCATCGAAGGCACCGTGCGCCCACCAAAAGACGGAGAGAAGTTCTTCGTACTCGCCAACATCGTGAAAATCAATGGATGCGACCCATCCGTCGTTCGCGACCGCGTATCCTTCGAGTTCCTCACACCACTCTTCCCTAACGAGAAGTTCAACCTCTGCCGAGGAGATGGCACAGACAGCCAGTCCTCACGCATCGTGGACCTCTTCTCGCCTATCGGAAAAGGACAGCGAGCACTCATCGTGGCACAGCCAAAGACAGGTAAGACACTCCTCATGAAGGACATCGCCAACTCCATAGCACGCAACCATCCAGAAGCCTACCTCATCATGCTCCTCATCGACGAGCGACCTGAAGAAGTAACAGACATGGCACGCACCGTCAACGCAGAAGTAGTGGCTTCCACCTTCGACGCACCAGCCGAGAACCACGTCAAGATAGCAGGACTCGTACTCGAGAAGGCAAAGCGCATGGTAGAATGCGGACACGACGTAGTCATCTTCCTCGACTCCATCACACGCCTCGCACGCGCCTACAACACCGTCAGCCCAGCATCAGGCAAGGTGCTCTCAGGAGGTGTAGATGCCAACGCACTCCAGAAGCCAAAGCGCTTCTTCGGAGCAGCACGCAACATCGAAGGAGGCGGCTCACTCACCATCGTAGCCACAGCCCTCATCGACACAGGCTCCAAGATGGACGAAGTGATTTTCGAGGAATTCAAGGGAACAGGAAACATGGAGCTGCAGCTCGACCGCACACTCTCCAACAAGCGCGTCTTCCCAGCTGTCAACCTCATTGCATCATCCACACGTCGCGACGACCTGCTGCAAGACCAAACCACTGTCAACCGCATGTGGATTCTCCGCAAGCACATCGCCGATATGACATCCATGGAGGCAATGGATCTGATGAAGCGCTACATGGACAACACCCAAAGCAACGAGGAACTCCTCCTCAGCATGAACGGCTAATTCACTCCAACACATATCACGACAGACAAAGCGGTACACCACACACGATGTATCGCTTTTCTTTTTATCTCAGCCCCACCCTTCACCCAGCGAAATTGGTCAAGGGACACAAAATGGTGCATCTGGTGCATGGTGCATTTGGTGCATTTGGTGCATTAGTGGGTTTGTACGGACAAAGTACCCTTGATTGCAAAACAAATCAATCTGAATCAAAGTATAAATCAAGAATAAATAAACTTCATACCATCCTCTATTAGCCCATCTTCCACATGATTGATAATAAAATAGACCTTAATATCTTACTAATCCACTCGTCTCAATCTTATCACAGACCATCTTCATCAGAAATTCACACAAAATAGCATTGATGCACCATTTGCACCATTTGCACCATTTGCACCAAAATCTCTTATCTACCAATGTATCAGCACATTAGCAACAAACACAGAGAACAAAAGTGATAAAATCCCCTAAAAACACCACAAAAACGCTTCGATTTTACGCTCGAAACAGTGGGAAAGTACGCACAAAACAAAGGGAACGCACTTTCTCAGCTGTGAGGAAGCACTTTCTCAACTGTGGGGATTGACGACAAAAGGAAATAAAGCAAAAAAGCCTTTAGATATGTTCTTCAAATCATTTCTCCCCTTCCTCGCACCGACGCATATAGTCCTTCACATCCTTGTTGTTCTTGAAGGATTCGGGCGCATTGAAATAGAGCTCATCAATCTGGGGAGTGGTGGTAGGATGGCCGAAGATGGCGTATGCCTGATTGCATAGCTGAATGAACCAAGTGGTGCCTAACACATTGTCGTAGTTATCCTTGATGAACTGAGTTTCGAGCTTGTCCTGCGCGTGTCCGTACTCCATTTCGGCAGCAGAAAGCTCATCAATAATCTCGTCCTGCGAATAGCCGTCGATATACATCTGGCTCTCGCGCTTAGGCAATTCGGCACGGAGCATGGCCAGGGAATCGCGCGAAGTGAGGAAACGATAGAGCTTGTCGTTGAGCGGAGTGCCTGCAATCTTGATTTGCGAGTTGGCGATGTCTATCTGCACCTCACCCTTCTCAAGAACGATGGGAATGAAGTTGTTCTCTCCCATAAAGACATTCACATACATGGGCGAATCGAGCTGCCCCGACATGCGGAACTGTCCGTGAAGCACCTCGCATGAGTCCAACACCTGATAGACATTGTTGTCCAACGTCTTGATATAAGCCATTTGTCCATCGAGCAACTTCTCGGCCGATGTGCCCACTACGGAATACTGCTCGGCACAGGCTGTAAGCAGAAGCGACAATGAAACAATGGTATATATGAAACTCTTCATTTCTCTTTCTAAGTTGTTTTATTGACGCAAAAGTACGATTTCCACGTCAACCCACAAAACGATTTAGATTTTCTTAAACATTTTGCGGAGCATTTTTAGCATTATGCAACATTTGCAGCAAAAAAACGGAAAAAATTCGACAGAAATACTTGCTATGTCAAAAAAACAGCGTAAATTTGCATGACCTTAAAATAAGGGCGTTTAGCTCAGCTGGTTCAGAGCATCTGCCTTACAAGCAGAGGGTCGGCGGTTCGAATCCGTCAACGCCCACTCAACTTCAGCGTAGGATTGAGACTATGACGGTAGTTTCAGTCCTATTTTGCTTTTTCGACGAAGCACTCAGCAACACACTCATGACACACGCAAACAGATAAGACACGGCACGTATGAACCAGACATTGAAAAATTACTATAACAAATTCAAAGGCACCATCAAGTACATCTTAGCCCTGGGCATCTTCATTGCCCTGATTGGCTTCATTGGTGAGCATTGCCTGCGCGAGCGCTATAAGAGAAAGGTGGAAATAGCGGAACTGGAATCGAAAATCAACGAGCAGAAGCAGAAGTTCGAGGAGGACAACAAGAAGCTGGAGCGGCTGAAGAAGGACCCCGAGGCGGTGCGCAGGGTGGCAAGGGAGCAGTACTTCATGAAAACCGACGATGAGGACGTATTTATCATCGAGGATGAATAAGCATGGTTTTCTCTCACACACTCTCTCCGAACGACAGACGATAGACATGAGCAAAGAAAGTAATACACAGAGCAAGGCGTTGTTATGGGCAGCACAGATTGGCGAAATCGTCGTCCTTCTGGGTGCAGCGGCATGGATGTTCCAGCCTCGGTGGGCAGGATGGTTGCTGGCTGCTGGTGCTGTGGTTTTCGCCATCGGCAGAATCTTTGGTGAAAATGGCGACTATGCCCTCTCGATGGACAAGAGCAAGGACTTCCAGCTTCGGCGCCTGTATCGTCAACGCTTGTTTGGTGTCATCATCCTTCTCCTTGCTGCCATCCTCATCAACACGCCTAACGGCTTCTATTCATTTTTCGGTCTGACAAGCCCCGTGTTCTACCGTTCTTCGCTGTGGCTCATGCCGTTCTCCATCTTTGTGGTTTTCGAACTTTACACGGCTTTTCGCATACCTGCGGTGGAGAAGAAACTAAAAAAATCATAAAAAAGACAGTGTGCGGAGGTTTTTTCCACGCAACAACATCGATAATTCCCAAAAATTAAGTATTTTTGCATCTAAAATAGAAAAAGGACTAACGTTAGTTAGAAGGAGTTTACCAATTTTACCAATGGAACTGAACGTACTAACGGCCATTTCGCCTATTGATGGCCGATACAGAAGCAAAACGCAGGAGCTGGCATCCTACTTTTCTGAATATGCCCTGATTAAATATCGTGTAAGGGTAGAAATCGAGTACTTTATTACACTCTGTGAACTTCCACTGCCTCAGCTGGAATCGTTCGACCATGCTCTCTTTGAGACGCTGCGCGACATCTACCGCAACTTCTCGGAGGAGGATGCTCAGCGCGTGAAGGACATCGAGAAGGTGACGAACCACGACGTGAAAGCGGTGGAATACTTCATCAAGGAGGAACTTGACAAAATCGGCAACTTCGACGAATACAAGGAATTCATCCATTTCGGTCTGACAAGCCAAGACATCAACAACACGTCTATCCCTCTCTCCATCAAGGATGCACTGCATGAGGTGTATGAGCCAATGATGGAGGAACTGATTGAGCAACTGCGCACTTACGCTGAGGAATGGAAGGACATTGCGATGCTGGCTAAGACGCACGGACAGCCTGCCTCCCCTACCCGTCTGGGCAAGGAGGTGATGGTGTATGTGTATCGCCTGACGGAACAGATGCGACAACTGAAGGCTTGCAAAATCACAGCCAAATTTGGTGGAGCTACGGGCAACTACAATGCGCACCATGTGGCATATCCTCAGTACGATTGGAAGGCATTTGGCAACCGCTTCGTGAGCGAGAAACTGGGACTGGAACGTGAAGAATGGACAACACAGATTTCGAACTACGACAACTTGGGTGCCATCTTCGATGCCCTGCAACGCATCAACACCATCATCATCGACTTGGACCGCGACTTCTGGATGTACGTGTCGATGGAGTATTTCAAGCAGAAAATCAAGGCGGGTGAAGTAGGCTCAAGCGCTATGCCGCATAAGGTGAACCCAATCGACTTTGAGAATTCGGAAGGCAATCTCGGCGTGGCCAACGCCATCTTGTCGCACTTGGCACAGAAACTCCCAGTGAGCCGCTTGCAGCGCGACTTGACCGACTCAACGGTATTGCGCAATGTGGGCGTACCTATGGGACATACGCTCATCTCCATCCAAAGCACGCTGAAGGGACTTCGCAAGTTGCTCCTCAACGAGGATGCCATCAACCGCGACCTTGACAATTGCTGGGCTGTGTGTGCGGAAGCCATCCAAACCATATTGCGTCGCGAGGCTTATCCTCATCCATACGAAGCACTCAAGGCGTTGACTCGCACCAACTCCGCTATCACCAAGGAGAGCATCCGCAACTTCATCGAAGGACTGGATGTGCCAGAACGCGTGAAGGCAGAACTGCGACAAATCACTCCACACAGCTATACGGGAGTTTAGTAGGTGGCAGCGTATCAGTAACACTTCCTATTGAGATGAAAATGTCATTAGCAAGATTTTAGAACATCAACAGAGCAGAAAAATTTTTATTAAATTACTTTTTCCATCCGAGAGGATGGCAGAAATGTGTTTAACTAAATATTTATTTATCATTTATTTTTTTAAGTATCAAAAACATTTTAAAGACTATGAGTGAATTAGACGAATGGCAGGACAACAACAATTCTTCTGCAGAGAAAAACGAAAATGAGGGTGGTCGTGAGGGTTATCGCTCATTCAACCGTGAAAGCAACGGAGGTCAGCGTCCTCGTTTCAGCACCAATGGTGGTGGAAATGGAGACCGTCCACGACGTCCACGATTCAACAGTTCGGAACGTGGATACAACAGTAACAACAATCAGCAAGGTTTCCGTCCAGAGGGATTTGGCAGAAGTAGTGGAAACAACGGCGGATACGGACAGCGTCCTTACAACAACCGCAATGGTTTTGGAGGAGGAAATGGTTATGACGACCAGGGGGGCTATCGTCCACGTCAGAACAGTTTCTCACAAGGCTATCGCCAGGGTAACAACGATGGTGGATACAACAACCAGCGTGGTGGTGGCTACAACAACCAACGTGGTGGTGGTTACAATAATCAACGCGGTGGATACAACAATCAGCGCGGTGGTGGTGGCTACAATAATCAAAGAGGCGGCTACAACAATCAGCGCGGTGGTGGCGGCTACAACAACCAGCGCAATCAAGGCTTCAAGCAGCGCGGAGGTGGCTACAATCCAAATGCCAAGTACTCTCAGAAAAAACGTATCGAATATAAGGAATATATCGAGGACCCAGATGCACCAATCCGCTTGAACAAGTTCCTTGCTAATGCAGGTGTTTGCTCTCGTCGCGAGGCAGACCAGTTCATTCAGGCAGGTGTGGTGAAGGTAAACGGTGAAATCGTTACAGAACTCGGAACAAAGGTTCAGCGTACCGACACAATCCATTTCCACGACCAGCTCGTTACCCTCGAAAAGAAAGTTTATGTGATTCTCAACAAGCCAAAGGACTATGTCACTACAAGTGATGATCCTCAGCAGCGCAAAACTGTGATGGAACTCGTGAAGGATGCATGTCGCGAAAGAATCTATCCTGTAGGCCGTCTCGACCGCAACACAACAGGTGTTCTTCTCTTCACCAACGATGGCGATTTGGCAAGTAAGCTCACTCACCCTAAGTTCCTCAAGAAGAAGATTTACCATGTATATCTCGACCACAATGCAACAGCAGCAGATTTGAAGCAGATTGCAGATGGTATCACACTGGAGGATGGTGAAGTGCATGCAGATGCTATCAGCTATGCTTCTGATACCGACAAGAAGCAGGTGGGTATTGAAATCCACTCTGGCAAGAACCGCATCGTGCGCCGTATTTTTGAATCACTGGGTTACCGTGTATTGAAACTCGACCGCGTAATGTTCGCAGGTCTCACAAAGAAGGGACTCAAGCGTGGCGACTGGCGCTATCTCACTGAGCAAGAAGTTGCTATGCTCCACATGGGCTCTTTTGAATAATAAACATAATAATGGAAAAGATTCGTAGAACAAAAATTGTTGATGTTCTCAAGCGCGAGGACTATGGCACAATTGTAAACGTGAAGGGATGGGTACGCTCCAAGCGTAGCTCAAAATCCGTAAACTTCATAGCACTCAATGATGGTTCCATCATCAAGAACGTGCAGATTGTTGCCGATGTAGAGAAATTCGATGAGGAAATGTTCAAACTCATCACCACAGGCGCTTGTCTCAGTGTGAATGGAATACTCGTGAAGAGTCCCGGTGAAGGCCAAGCAAGTGAAATCCAAGCTACCGAAATAGAGGTACTTGGCACCTGTCCAAGCGATTACCCAATGCAGAAGAAAGGACAGAGCTTTGAGTTTATGCGTCAGCACGCTCATCTCCGCCTGCGTACCAACACATTTGGTGCTGTTTTCCGCATTCGTCACAACATGGCAATTGCCATCCATAAGTTCTTCCACGATAGAGGATTTTTCTATTTCCACTCTCCTATCATCACAGCAAGCGATTGCGAAGGTGCAGGTCAGATGTTCCAGGTTACTACCAAGAACCTTTACGACCTGAAGAAGGATGAAAACGGAAGCATCATATATGATGACGATTTCTTCGGCAAGAGCACTTCCCTCACAGTGAGCGGACAACTCGAGGGTGAATTGGGTGCCACAGCACTCGGACAGATTTACACTTTCGGTCCTACTTTCCGTGCTGAGAATTCCAACACACCTCGCCACTTGGCAGAGTTCTGGATGATTGAACCTGAAGTTGCTTTCATCGACTTGCAGGACCTCATGGACCTCGAAGAGGAATTCATCAAGTATTGTGTACAGTGGGCTCTCGATAATTGCAAGGACGACCTCGAGTTCCTCAACAAGATGATTGACAAAACTCTCCTCGAGCGTCTCAATTCAGTAGTTAGCACAGATTTCGTTCGTCTTCCTTACACTGAAGGAATCAAGATTCTGGAAGAAGCCATTGCAAGCGGCAAGAAGAAGTTCGAGTTCCCAGTTTATTGGGGATGCGACCTCGCCAGCGAGCATGAGCGCTACCTCGTGGAGGAACACTTCAAGAAGCCTGTCATCATGACCGACTATCCAAAGGAAATCAAGGCATTCTACATGAAGATTAACGAGGATGGAAAGACAGTTCAAGGTACCGACGTACTCTTCCCTCAGATTGGCGAAATCATTGGTGGTTCTGTTCGTGAAGAGAACTACGACAAGTTGATGGGCGAAATCGAGGAACGTCAGATTCCTATGAAGGATATGTGGTGGTATCTCGATACTCGTAAGTTCGGCACTTGTCCTCATGGTGGTTTCGGACTTGGTTTCGAGCGTCTCATCCTCTTCGTAACAGGCATGCAGAACATCCGCGATGTTATTCCTTTCCCACGCACTCCAAAGACTGCAGATTTCTAAATCTCAGCAGTTTATCTATAATCGTAAAGCCTTCCGCATCCATTTGCAGAAGGCTTTTTCATTTTAAACGCATTTTCACTTATCAAGAATCCTTTTAATCCTTTAAATCCTTGACAAAAATGATAAAGTGATGTGAGTAGAATGAAGAATCCAAAATAATCCTATAAATCCCTGATTCACATCTCTTCTCTCACGTAATCGATAGCACGATTCACATAATCCAAGAAAGGTTTTCCCGTTTTGAAGATTTCTGCCACGTTGGCACATAGATTCTTATCAAAGACAAACAAATCGTTTGGCTCAAAAACAGGACAAAAGACTTTGAGTTTGAGATACTCAGCCCAAGGAGAATCAGCAGGGAATCCTTGAGGCACTCTCTTCAATTTGTCTGCTTCACTAAACTTCAATCGAGCATCTAATT
>CADBXS010000032.1:1579-55415 GCA_902798705.1 uncultured Bacteroidales bacterium | reverse complement strand
GCCAATATGTGCGAATTCATGATTTCGTCCGTTTCATTACCTGCTGCCACATGGAAATAATAGCCTGAATATCCCGACTTCTTGCCTCCTCGACAAACATATACACCCATGTGAGTCTTATAAGGAGATTTATCCTTAGAGAAGCGCAAATCTCTGTAAATGCGATAGGTACAATCCTTCAATGTCAATCCTCGCACAGATGGGTCGAACTCTTCAATCCTATGAATCAACTCATCACAAAACGCATTGAATATTGCTTGAGCGGATTGGTACTCTGCTTTATGCTCCGTAAACCATTCTTTATTGTTATTCGCCTTCAATTGACGAAGGAACATCACCACTTCTTTCATGATTATCCAATATTAAAAGACTTAAATAATTTCTCACAAAAATAGAAAGAAATCCTCTCATTGCCAAATTATCGAATAAAAACCTTAACTTTGCATCTATAAATCGCTTCATCGTCAATTCTCAAATCCGTAAATCCCTTCATGATTCAAGAATATCAAATCCGAATTCTGCCAGAGCAGGCAGCCAGTGAGGAGTCTATCTCTCGCTTCCTCGTCACAGATAAAGGTATCAATCCTAAGGACATCACCCACGTTAGAGTGCTGAAACGTAGCATAGATGCACGACAGCGCACTATCTATGTCAATTTGAAAGTTCGAGTTTATTTGAACGAGCAGCCTGAGGATGAGGAATTTATCCGCACAGATTATCAAAATGTGGAAGGACACACTGAAGCAATTGTTGTGGGTGCAGGCCCAGGAGGATTATTTGCAGCACTTCACTTGATTGAATTGGGAATTCGTCCTATCGTAGTAGAACGAGGAAAAGATGTTCATACACGAAGAAAGGACATTGCAAAGATTTCTCGCGAGCATTTGGTGAATCCAGAATCGAATTATAGTTTTGGAGAAGGTGGTGCTGGTGCGTTTTCGGATGGAAAACTCTACACGCGCAGCAAAAAGCGAGGAAATGTGGATAAGATTCTCAATGTGTTCTGCCAGCATGGTGCTTCCACATCAATTCTCATTGATGCGCATCCTCACATCGGGACAGACAAACTTCCTCGAGTAATTGAAGCCATGCGAAACACCATTATTCGTTGTGGAGGAGAAGTACATTTCCAAACCAAAATGACAGATATTCTGATAGAGGGAGAGAAAGTAAAAGGAATTCGTTATGAGTGTTCGGATGAATCGAGCCATTTGCAAAAACATGGAGAAATCCATGCTTCTGCCATCATTCTTGCCACAGGCCATTCTGCACGCGATGTGTATCGTTGGCTCCATGCCAATAACATAGAAATCGAAGCAAAAGATTTGGCTGTGGGGGTGCGTTTGGAGCACCCTGCCGAATTGATAGACCGAATCCAATACCACAACAAATTTGGCAAAGGGAAATATCTTCCTACTGCCGAATATTCCTTTGTTACTCAGGTGGAAGGACGCGGAGTCTATAGTTTTTGCATGTGTCCTGGAGGTATTGTCGTTCCTGCGGCAAGTGGACCTGAACAAATTGTGGTAAATGGCATGTCCCCCTCTCAGCGAAATTCTCCTTGGAGCAATAGTGGAATGGTGGTGGAACTACATGCAGAAGACCTTGCCGACCCTACTCTCATGAAAAAAGGTACGATTCAGGACTTGAAGTCTCCACTTGCTATGATGGAATTCCAAGAATATTTGGAACGCATTGCTTGGATTCAGGGAAATCGACGTCAAACAGCACCAGCTCAGCGAATGTCGGACTTTGTGAACCGACGCCTTTCCTACGATTTGCCAAACACATCTTATGCAGCGGGACTTATCTCCACACCTATACATTTTTGGATGCCTCAATTCATCACGTCCCGTCTCAAGCAAGGTTTCTTAAATTTCGGAAAAACCTCTCATGGATTTCTCACGAATGAAGCCACCATGATTGGAGTGGAAACGCGAACAAGTTCCCCTGTCCGAATCCTGCGTGATAGAGAAACCTTACAACACATTCGCTTGCAAGGACTTTTCCCATGCGGAGAAGGAGCAGGCTATGCCGGCGGAATCGTATCAGCAGGTATAGATGGAGAGCGCTGCGCCGAAATGTTAGCCCAATACCTTCAATCCAACTAAACTACACCGACACAACTAAAACGCTACACCAACACAACTAAAACGCTACACCGTCACAACTAAAACGTTATAGGGACACAACTAAATTTTTATAGGGGATGAACTCAAGTTTGTCCCCTATAAAGTTTTCGTCAATCCCCTATAACGTAGAAGTACGTCCCCAATAGCGTAAGAGTCAATCCCCTATCGCGTAGGAGTACTGACCCATTATCATGATGCTATATACAAAAAAGAAGAGAATGCATCTCAAAATAGACACATTCTCTTAACTTAATTATTGAATACGTAAGTATATTAGTCGTTTTCAGGACGAAGCTTACGAACTACTTCACCAGTGCGCCACATTTCGCTCTCGCGCAATGCTTTGAGTTCCTTCTCGAGACCTACGCGATAGTCTGGCTTTGAGTTTGCATCAATAGAAATCTGAGCCTCGTTACCAGTTACTACACTGTGATAGAGCTTCTCAACAACAGGCTTGATAGCATCGTGGAAAGGACCCATCCAGTCGAGAGCACCACGCTGAGCTGTAGTAGAGCAGTTAGCGTACATCCAGTCCATACCGTTCTTTGCGAAGAGAGGCATCAGCGACTGAGTGAGCTCCTCAACAGTTTCATTGAAAGCCTCTGATGGAGTGTGTCCATTCTCACGGAGCACTTCATACTGTGCAAGGAGCAAACCCTGAATAGCACCCATCAAAGAACCACGCTCACCAGTGAGGTCGGAAGTTGCCTCGCGCTTGAATGTAGTTTCGAACAAATAACCAGAACCAATACCAATACCAAAGGCAAGCACCTTCTCGAGTGCATGGCCTGAAGCATCCTGATAAACTGCGTATGAAGAATTCAATCCACGACCTTCGAGGAACATGGTACGAAGAGATGTACCCGAACCCTTAGGAGCCACCATGATAACATCAATGTCCTTTGGTGGAACTACACCTGTGCGATCGTTCCAAGTGATTGCAAAACCGTGTGAGAAATAAAGAGTCTTACCTGCTGTGAGGTGAGGCTTGATTGATGGCCAAAGCTGCATCTGAGCTGCATCCGAAAGAAGAAGACAAACGATTGTACCCTTTTCAGCTGCCTCTTCCAGAGAGAAGAGAGTTTCACCAGGTACCCATCCGTCAGCAACTGCCTTATCGTAAGTCTTACCCTGACGCTGACCAACGATTACGTTGAAGCCATTGTCACGAAGGTTACAAGCCTGACCAGGACCCTGAACACCATAACCCAAAACGGCGATAGTCTCGTTCTTCAATACTTCACGAGCTTTCTCCAATGGGAACTCTTCACGTGTCATTACCTCTTCGATAACGCCACCAAAATTCATTTTTGCCATTTTAAATAAAAATTTATATGTGTTGAACTAACTTTTTGCCTTAAAAATCAAATTCTTTGCAAAGATAATCAATTTCTCGCAAATATGGATAATTTACTTACAATTTATTGAAATACAAGGCTACTTCTTAGAATTGTTTCGCTTCTCTGTTGATATTCGTCAAAGCTTAAATCACCCGCTTCAACATCTTCTTTTTTCAGTTTTCGCACTTCAACGTCGAAAGTGTTATCATCCACATCGCGCTTATAGAGAAGGAGTTTGTCGCCATAATAACTCTCTGCCATGTAAGCAAGTTCTATACGCTTCAAGTTTCTGCCATTCTGATAAGCCTCAATAGGAAACAAATCCATGATATGCTCAAGATACTTGATGCTATTCACATGCCCATTCATATCGATGTCGGAATATTCCGTATCAATCATCTTCACAAAATTATCTGCATCGAGAGGTCTTACCCTACCCTGCTTTTCAATGGGACATGGAATTTCGGGAGCAAGATATGGTTCGAATTTGTATCCCTCAATACTTTCCAGATTGGCAGGCTGACGTGTGTCGTAATTAATCATTGCCCAAATGCTACGTGCATATCCGTAAGCCTTGCCATCTGCTCCAACAATGGAAAAATTACGATTCGTGAAAAGTCGATAGATGTTTTCAATCCATGTGCAAACCTCAATCTTTTCATACACCGAAGGCATTTTCTCCATCTCGATAGTAAGTCGAGAGAGCACCCACGTGTAGTTCACATCGTTGAGATTCATCATTCCGAATCCACGTGCCTTGGCATGGTTTTCCGCTGCATTGAGCAGTGCCTTACCCAATGTTGTCCAACTCCAACGTTTTGCAAAATCCGTATTGAATGGATCAACAATAATGGGATTTCTTTCTAATTTCTGCATTCAATCTTTCAACTTCTTATTTACTATCCATCCTGCTTAGAATGCAAGAATTAAAGTTCATTCTGACGCTCACGCTCACGTTCTGCCAGATATTCATCAAGATGCTCTACCCTACTCTTCGTGATAGCAATACGTCCGGAACGAACAAATTGCAACACAACACCCAACTGATTGAGATTATCATAAAGTGAAAGAATATCAGCTGTGATACCAGTTTTTTCCACAGTTGCGTAAGTAGGATTCACTTCAACAATATGGGCATTATGCATACGCACAATTCTGCCTACATTCTTTTCCTCAAGCATCCTTGGAGTGGAAATCTTAATGAGAGACGTTTCCAAGATGAATATCTCATCATCAGTGTAGTAGCTTGCTCTCAGCACCTCAATGCGTTTTTCCATCTGCTTGGTGAGCATCTTAGCCATCTCTTCCGTGCAATAGCTCGTTACAGTGAATTTATGCACACCTGGAGTGGATGAAGCACAAACATTCAGACTTTCGATATTCACCTGTCGGCGCGTATAAACAGCAGTAATCTGACTCAGCAAACCTGGAGTATTCTCAGAATAAATCAAGAATGTGTAGAGCGGATTTCCATTGGCATCCACATTGCTGAGTTTTGCTCGCTTCGATGTTTCCTGTTGCATCTGTTTCTGAGTTTCCTCAGTGTCAGCACATTTTCCACATGTGGAGCAATCTGTATTTTGATTCACATTATTATTCATGTCAAATGTCTCTTTTTCTATGGGTTACACTTCAAGCATCATACAATCCACATTGGCTCCAGGAGGAGTCATAGGCAAAACGTTGTCCTCTTCAAGCACTGCACACTGCAACAAATATGGACCATCCGTCGAGAGCATTTCCTTGATAGCAGCATCCAAATCCTTACGCTCTACCACCGTCTTAGCAGGAATGCCGTAAGCCTTTGCAATCAACTCGTAATCAGGATTCATCATAGGCGTGAATGAGTATCTATGATTGAAGAACATGGCCTGCCATTGACGTACATTGCCAAGATAGTTGTTGTTCAGCAAGATAATCTTCACAGGAGCACCCTGTTCCATGATGGTACCCAATTCCTGAATCGTCATTTGAAGACCACCATCTCCACAGAACAAGCACACCGTGCGCTCTGGAGCACCGAAAGTGGCACCGATAGCAGCAGGAAGTCCGAATCCCATTGTGCCGCATCCTCCCGAAGTAACAACACTGCGTCCCTTCGTGAATTTGAAATAACGACATCCAAACATCTGATTCTGACCTACATCCGTTACGAGGATTGCTTCATTATTCGAAGCCTCACTCACCTTGCGAACCACTTCGCCCATGAGCAGAGCCCCAGACTTTGGATGAATGGCCTTGTCAATCACTTTATTATATTCCTTCTCTGCGTATGGTTTGAAACCATCAATCCAACTCTGATGAGTGGTTTCATCCAACAATTCTGTCACAGCAGCAAGGGTTTGCTTACAATCACCCAATACAGCCAAGTCCACCTTCACATTCTTATCAATTTCCGAAGGGTCGATATCAAAGTGAATGATCTTTGCTTGCTTGGCGTATGTCTTCAGATTTCCTGTCACACGGTCGTCGAAACGCATACCCACAGCAATGAGCAAATCACACTGATTCGTCATCACATTAGGACCCAAATTTCCATGCATACCGAGCATACCCATGTTCAATGGATGGTCCGAAGGCAGTGCAGAAAGTCCAAGCAACGTGCAACCAGCAGGCATTTGAGCTTTCTCAAGGAATTCTTTCAACTCCTCACGTGCATCACCAAGTTCCACACCCTGACCTACCAAAACAAAAGGTTTTACCGATTCATTGATCATCTGGGCAGCTTTCTTGATAACGTCTTTGTCCATCGGAGGAATAGGCTGATAAGAACGAATGAAATCCACCTTGGCAGGCTCATAATCCACCATGGCAGTCTGTGCATTCTTGGCAAAGTCAAGAACCACAGGTCCAGGACGTCCACTCTTTGCAATATAGAAAGCACGCGACACAGCCCAAGCCACATCTTCTGCACGACGTATCTGATAACTCCATTTCGAAATAGGGGAAGTGACACCTACCACATCGACCTCTTGGAATGCATCTGTACCCAGAAGGGATGTTCCCACCTGTCCACAAATCACTACCATTGGCGTGGAGTCAATCATTGCGTCTGCAATACCAGTGACGGTATTGGTAGCACCAGGTCCACTGGTAACAATAGCGCAACCCACTTTTCCACTTACTCGTGCAAAACCTTGTGCAGCATGTACTGCACCTTGCTCATGGCGAACCAAAATGTGGTTGAGTCTATCTCGATAGTCGTAGAGTGCATCGTAAACAGGCATGATAGCTCCACCAGGATAACCGAATAGCGTCTCAACGCCTTCGTTTACCAATGAGCGCATCAGCGCCTCTGCACCTGAAATTCTTTCTGCCATATATACAGATTTCTTAATGTATGGATATTATCTTATTATCTGAAATAAATAGAATATCATTCAATGATTCTCACGCCACCCTTATCAGCTGAGCTCACACTCTGTGCGTATGCCTTCAGCGACTTGCTTACCACGCGATTACGCTTCAGTGGCTGTTGAGGACGCGCTGCCAACTCTTCGTCCGAGAGTTTCACGTTGATGGTGCGGCTTGGAATGTCGATAACAATGATGTCACCATCAACCAACTTTCCGATATTGCCTCCCGAAGCAGCCTCTGGAGAGATGTGTCCAATGGACAAACCTGAAGTACCGCCTGAGAATCGACCATCAGTGATAAGAGCACACTCCTTGCCCATGTGCATCGACTTGATGTAGCTGGTTGGATAAAGCATTTCCTGCATACCAGGTCCACCCTTAGGACCTTCGTGCGTGATGACGACTACATCGCCCTTCTGTACTTTACCGCCAAGGATGCCCTCACAAGCGTCTTCCTGAGAGTCAAACACCTTAGCAGGACCTTCAAAGTGCCAGATGCTTTCATCCACACCAGCTGTCTTCACAACGCATCCGTCCTGTGCAATGTTTCCAAAGAGAACAGCCAAACCACCATCCTTTGTGTAGGCATGTTCTATGTCACGAATACATCCATTGGCACGGTCGCTGTCAAGGCTTTCCCATTTCGTATCTTGCACACCGAGCTTGTTGCAGAACACACCAGCAGGAGCACTCTCATAAATGCGCTGTGCCTCTGGGTCAATCTGCTCCTTCAAGATAGAGTATTTTTCAATGTCCTCAGCAAGAGTAGCACCATCCACACGCTTCACGTCAGTCTGGAGTAATCCACCCTTTGCCAATTCACCAAGGATGCCAAGAATACCACCAGCACGGCCACATTCTTGCACACTATACTTCTGTGTATTTGGTGCCAACTTGCAAAGGCAAGGCACTTTACGGCTCAATCTGTCGATATCAGACATCTTGAAATCTGCGCCTGCTTCCTGTGCAACAGCCAACAAATGCAGAATTGTATTGGTGGAACCACCCATAGCAATATCAAGCGACATGGCATTGAGGAAAGCATCACGAGTAGCAATGTTGCGAGGAAGAACGCTCTCGTCTCCATCCTCATAATATGCCAAAGCATTCTTCACAATCTGACGTGCTGCCTGCTTCATCAATTCCTTACGATTCACATGAGTGGCGAGAATTGTTCCATTGCCAGGAAGAGACAAACCGATAGCTTCTGTCAAAGAATTCATCGAGTTAGCAGTGAACATACCAGAGCAGCAACCGCATCCAGGACAAGCACGATTTTCAATCTCGGCAAGTTCTTCATCGCTCACCGTCTTGTCAGCACCCTTCACCATAGCAGCAATCAAGTCAAGGTTTTCACCCTTCCACTTACCTGCCTCCATAGGACCACCACTCACAAATACTGCTGGAATATTCAGACGCATAGCAGCCATCAGCATACCTGGAGTAATCTTATCGCAGTTGGAGATACAAATCATAGCATCAGCCTTGTGAGCATTGCACATATATTCAACAGAATCTGCAATGATGTCACGACTTGGTAATGAATAGAGCATACCATCGTGTCCCATTGCGATACCATCGTCGATGGCAATTGTGTTGAATTCAGCAGCGTAGCAACCTAACTTCTCTATTTCTTCCTTCACAATCTGTCCAGCCTCATGCAAGTGAGTATGTCCTGGAACAAACTGAGTGAAAGAATTGACAATAGCAATGATAGGCTTACCAAACATTTCTCGTTTCATACCATTGGCTACCCACAAAGCACGGGCTCCTGCCATACGGCGACCTTCTGTGCAAACTGCACTTCTTAACTGATGTTTCATATCTTAATTAATTTATATCTAAATGAAATGATTTAATAGATGATTTCTTAGAATTACGAGTATCTGAATGATGATGATGAATTGCAGGGCATAACCTACAAAAAAGAAGCCCTCCCTGCTCATCGCAAGAAAGGCTCTATCACATATATAATAAAAACTATATACAAACACGCGCATTCTCACGACAAGATTGATTCTTCTTGACGACCACTCGTTCCACGACGACTAGAATAATGCTTGTGCTTAATGTCATTTTTAGATGATTCTAAACGGTAGGTTTTATTAAAACATGGCAAAGTTACAACTTTTTCCCCACATTCCAAACATTTTTCATCATAATTTAGTCTTCGGCTTACAATTTACTCTCTTTTTTGCCCAAAATGATAATAATTCTTCAATTCAAAGAGCGATAATTGCATCAACGCTAACAATTATGATAAATGAAGGTCTTTCTCGATAGGGACTGTAATGTTATGCGACAGGCTCACAACATTTACGCTATAGGCTCACGACTTCTACGCTATAGGGTCACTACTTCCACGCTATAGGGGATTCACTTTGACGCTATTGGGGATTGACGGATGTAACAATGGGAAGGAGCTTCACTTCATCCCCTATAGAGAAAAAAGAAAAGAGAAAAAACAACTTGTTAATGATGCTTTTTCTCTTTATTTTGTGGAGCTGGAGGGGATTGAACCCTCGTCCAAACAAGGAAGCCATACGCTTTCTACATGCTTATTCCAGCCTTCGGTTTTCGTGCAGCAACAAGACCTGGACCACCAATTGCTGCCTTATCCTCTAAGATTTCATCCGAGCCGCGAGGCCAACTCGAACTATTCCCGATTTTCCTACACCGCGGATCTGAACGCTTCGGGACGGATAGCTTTCAGGGCGATGTCTCGTCCCTTCGCCTGGCAAAGGGATAAAGCTAATCTACTATACTTCGATTAAGCAGCGAGAGCGTAAGTGTTTTCGCCAGATAATTGTTTGATAACTGAGATTAGAGAGCCTGTTATCAGCGCTCTGCATGCTTACGTACCACCTCATCTTGCTGTCAAATCCATGTCAGCCCCATGAGTTATTATTCGTCAGAATCATCGTCCATCATGTCGATAGCATCAATATCCTCCAAGTTAGGATTGTCTTCGTCCTCCATGATTTCATCATCTTCCTCATCGTCCAGACTCTCATCGACATTGGTATCGTCATCCTCTGCATTGTCTTCATCCAATTCTTCAAGCTCATCAACGTCCTCATCATCTTTCGAAGTGCCATAGTCTGTCTGTGAAGAATAACGCACTTTTTCTACTTTTGGCTTTGGTTTGAGGAAGATACCTTCAATCCAGTTGCCACGTGGAATCTCAAGAACAGAGTATCCATCTTCCTTTCTGCGGTCGATGAGTCCACCTGCTCTGTGCATGGCATATTCAGGTAGTTCGGCGCAATCCACAAAAAAAGCAGATTCTATGATGTCTTGAATAGCAAGTGGAAGTCCTTTCCATCCTGTACCCAGATTCCTTTCGATGAGAGCGAGCACCTCCTCTGGGAGAAGATGAGCAATGTTCTCAAGAGTCAAATCAGTGATTTTATTGATTTTATGCTTACGGATAGCAATAGCATTGAACTCTCCCTCGTTAGGAGTAGAGAAAATATCGTAATGCTCATTTTCGAGACGATGTACTTGCACTTCGTCCTTTCGGTCAAGATAAACAATGTCGAAGACTGGACGAATGATATTCATGTAGTGCGTTTCACGCTCAGCCCATCCTTCGTGCTTTTTGCCTTCAATAAGCATTTGATTTAACTCTGTTTCAGTTATTGTCCAAATGTTACCCTTTGTAAGATCGTCAATTTTCAGATGTTTCGCCATAAATCTTTTTGATTTATTCCTAAATAAAATAATGTATAGTGGGACACCACTCGCAAAATCGAGTGCAAATATACATGTTTTATTCTAATAAAAGAGTGAAAAAGTGTTTTTTTTGAAAATTTAAGAGTAATATATTAGTTTCATTCAAAAAAAATCGTTTTATTTGCAATAGATTTTGTATTGGAGTAAGAAATTCTTGCTTCAAACGGAATGAAAGTTTCTAATACCCAGTAAGTTTAAATGCTTCTGAACCATGAATTTCTATTAACTAAATAATACAAGTAAAAAAATGAGCACAGAACAAAAAAATCTGTCGGGATTGAAGGCTGCGGACTTTCAGAAAGTAGTAGATGGAAAAAAGACCGACCTTTACATCCTGAAAAATAGCAAGGGCTATGAAGTTGCCGTTACAAACTATGGTGGAGCACTTGTAGCTATAATGGTTCCAGACAGAGATGGAAATGTTGCAAATGTGATTCAAGGTCACGACAACATTGACGACGTTATCTCAAGTCCAGAACCATTTCTTTCTACCCTCATCGGTCGTTATGGAAACCGCATTTGCAAGGGTAAGTTCACTCTCGACGGAAAGGAATACAGCCTTGCCATCAACAACGGACCAAACGCTTTGCACGGAGGACCTACAGGTTTCCACGCTCGCGTTTGGGATGCTAAGCAGACTGCAGAGAATGCAGTAGAACTGCACTACGTGGCTGCCGACATGGAGGAAGGTTTCCCTGGAACTCTCGACATGAAAGTGACTTACACTTGGACAGATGATTGCGACCTCGTGATTGACTACATCGGTTTCACAGACAAGAAAACCATCGTCAACATGACAAATCATGGTTTCTTTGCTTTGGCAGGAATAGCAAACCCTACTCCAACAATTGATGACCTGATTTGCGAAATCAATGCTGACCACTACATACCAATCGATGATACTTCCATTCCTCTTGGAACGATTGATAGCGTGAAGGGTACTCCATTTGATTTTACTACTCCAAAGCCTATAGGTCAGGACATTGACGCAGACAACATTCAGTGCAAGAACGGTGCTGGATACGACCATTGCTGGGTACTCAACAAGAAGGAGCCAGGAGAACTCTCGTTTGCTGCTCGCATCACAGAGCCTCATTCAGGTCGTACGATGGAATGCTGGACCACAGAACCAGGTGTGCAGTGCTACACAGACAACTGGGCTACAGGTTACCCAGGACAGCACGGCAGCACATTTCCTCGCCGAAGTGGTATCTGCTTCGAAGCTCAGCACTTCCCAGACAGTCCAAACCGCCCTTACTTCCCATCTGCCGTTCTCAACCCAGGAGAAACTTATAAGCAGACAACTATCTATAAGTTTGGTGTCGTAAAATAAAGTTGGAATCAGTTTAAAGCAAAATACTAACTAAAAAAAAATCAAAATGTCACAACCAACTCAAAAAACGAACTACACGTTCGCACTTGTAGTTGTTTTCATTGTGTGCTTCCTCATCGGATTCATCACAACTATGAACAACTCAATGATTGCATTCTGTTCTGAAGCCTTCAACTTGAATGCTCAACAAGGACAATATGTAAACTCGGCATTCTATGGCGCTTACTTGTTGTCAATTCCTTTTGCATTGTTGATGAGCAAGATTGGTTATAAGGGAACCTTGATTCTTGGTCTTGCAGTTGCAGGTATTGGATTCATTATCAATTCCATGGGTATTTCCAATGCTATCAGCTCTGGAGGCAATGTTTATGCTGTGTTCCTCGGCTGTATGTGCCTCGTTGCCATGGGTGTTGTAATGCTTCAGAATGTTGCAAATCCATACGTGATGGTACTTGGTAGCCCTGAGAAGGGTGCTTTCCGCATGACGCTTAGTCAGGCATTGAACTCTGTTGCTACAACTGTAGCTCCAATGTTCATCACATACGCAATCATCCGTGGACAAGCTGCTAAGCCAGAAGCTGTGCCAAGTCCATTCCTCGGACTTGGAATTTTCACACTCCTTATCTGTCTCATTCTTGTGTTCTTGAAGTTGCCTAAGATTGATGAAGGTAAGCAGAGTGAAGAAGCAGGTGAGAAGCTTGTAGAGAAGAGCAGTGTTTTCAAATATCCACATGTATGGTTAGGCGCTCTCGGTATCTTCATGTATATGGGTGTTGAAATTGGTGTTCCATCCATGCTCCCTTATAAGATTCAGTCGATTGGGTACAGCGGTGCAGAAGCAACTCAGTTGGCAACTTCTCTCCTCTCTCTCTACTGGGGAGGCATGATGGTAGGTCGTTTCGTTGGTGCAGGTATTCTTGCTAAGTTCCAACCACGCGCACTGCTCTCTTGGTGCATCGCTCTTGGTGCTCTTTGCATTGCTTTGTCGTTCGTACTTCCAGGAATGATAGGCGTTTATGCTATGCTTGCAGCAGGTTTGTTCCACTCAGTGATGTGGCCTCTCGTATTCAACCTTGGTCTCCAGAAATTGGGCCGTCACACAAAGGCTGCTTCAGGTGTCATCAACACAGGTGTGATTGGTGCCGCTTTGCTGATGCCTGTGATGGGCGCCGTTGTTGGAACAGCAGGTGTTGGTATAGCAATTGCTATGATGTTCATCTACTATGCTTATCTCATTTGGTTCTGCTGGAAGGGCTCTAAGATTGGCATTGAATAAATAATTTAAAAACAATTCTCTAACTTTTTAAATAACTTACGATTATGAAATTAACTATCGACGACGTTAGAAGTCGTTTCATTAAGCATTTCAATGGTGAAACAGGTTCCATTTATGCAGCCCCTGGTCGTATTAACCTGATTGGTGAGCACACCGATTATAATGGTGGTTTCGTTTTTCCAGGAGCTGTAACTCAGGGCATGATAGCAGAAATCAAGCCTAACGGAACTCGTAAAGTACGTGCATATTCTATCGACTTGAAGGACTATGATGAATTCTCCATCGACGATGAGAAGGGTCCTCGCGCAAGTCACTTCCGCTATATTTTTGGCGTTGTTCGCGAAATGATGGCTCTTGGTGTTCCTGTTGAGGGATTCGACACAGCATTTGCTGGTGATGTACCTAATGGTGCTGGTATGTCTTCTTCTGCAGCACTTGAAAGCTGCTATGCATTTGCTCTCAACGACCTTTTCGGCGACAACAAGATTGACAAGATGACTTTGGCAAAGGTTGGTCAGGCAACAGAGCATAAGTACATCGGTGTGAATTGTGGTATTATGGACCAGTTCGCATCAGTTCATGGCAAGAAGGGCAACTTGATGCGTCTTGACTGCCGTTCTGGCGAATTTGAGTATTTCCCTTGGAATCCAAAGGGTTACAGACTCGTTTTGATTAACTCTTGCGTGAAGCATGAATTGGTTGGTTCTCCTTACAACGACCGCCGCAACTCCTGCGAGAAGGTAGCAAAGGCTGTAGCAGCTAAGCATCCAGACCGCAAGATTGAAACACTTCGCGACACTACTTGGGAAGACCTCGAAGAAGTGAAGGATGAAGTAGGTGAAGTAGATTACAAGAGAGCTAAGTTCGTTCTTGGTGAGAAGGACCGCGTCCTCGCAGTCTGCGACGCTCTTGAAGCTGGCGACTACGAGAAGGTTGGTGAAATGATGTATCAGACACACGAAGGTCTTAGCAAAGACTATGAAGTTAGCTGCGAAGAACTCGACTTCCTGAATGAAGTGGCTCGCGACTGCAGTGTGACAGGTTCTCGTATCATGGGTGGTGGCTTTGGTGGTTGCACCATCAACCTCGTTGCTGATGAGCTCTACAAGAACTTTGTTGATACCGCAAAGAAAGAATTCAAGGCTAAGTATGGCAAAGACCCAATCGTTATCGACGTAGTGATTGGTGATGGCGCTCGTAAACTTTGCTAATAATTCACTCGATAAAAACCAAACAAGATAACTAACTGAATAGCATTTCTAATTGTTTTCGGACTGGAGTCAAGGTTTTTGGCTCCAGTCTTCTTTTTATTTGTAGAAATGACACTCAAAAACGACAGTTTTAGTATAAGAACCATGAAACAAAATAATAATTACGGTATTTTAGAAAAAAAACTAAGCAGAAATTTGTAATTGCTAAAAAAACACTTATATTTGCAGAGTTGTTATTTAATAACAAGTCTAATTATACTGCATTAACAACAAATACTAACCATTTTTTGTTGAGACATACGTTTTAATTGGGCATCATTTTTATTTCGATTATATTACAAAGAAAAATTATAATTTTTTAAATTACCTAACGTTATGAAGAATTTGAAAAACATTCTCATGAGTACTGCTACTGCAGTGGCTGTGCTTTGTTCCTGTACCACAACTCAAAAGGAAAAACCAGAATTGACAGTATCTGGTCTGAATCCTGCTGATTTCGAAATGACGGTATCCGATGCTGAAAATGGCGACAAGCAAGTTGGCCTTTATGTTTTGAAGAATGCCAATGGCATGGAAGTTTGTATCACCAATTATGGTGGACGAGTTGTAAGCCTTGTTGTGCCAGATAGAGATGGCAATCCTACCGATGTTGTATTGGGTTACGACAACATTAAGCAGTATGCTGACACATTGAATTCTCCATCTGACTATGGTTCAAGCGTAGGACGCTATGCAAACCGTATCAAGGATGGTAAGATTACTATTGATGGCGTTCAATATCAGTTGCGTCAGAATGATAATGGCAATGGTGCAGCTCACTGTTTGCATGGAGGTGGTAACACTGGTTGGATGAATAAAGTTTACGATGCAGAGCAAGTGGATGCACAGACACTGAAATTAACAATTGTGGCTCCAGATGGTGAAAATGGTTTCCCTGGCACCGTGAAAGCTGTTACAACTTACAAAGTTACTGACGATAATACACTCGACATTACATGGGAAGCAACAACAGACAAGCCAACCATCATCAACCAGACCAACCACAACTATTACAACCTGAATGGTGACTTCGAGAAGGAAGGTATGGACATGGTTCTCTATGTAAATGCTGACAACTTCACTCCAAGCGATGCTTCTTACATGACTACAGGCGAAATTGCTCCAGTTGAGGGCACTCCAATGGATTTCCGCACTCCTACAGCTATCGGCGAGAAGATGGACACTTCTTATATCTATATCAAGAATGCCACAGGTTACGACCACAACTGGTGCTTGAACACTTATAAGGATGGTAAGGGTGATGACACTCAGGTTTGTGCAAGTCTTTACTCTCCTAAGACTGGTATCTTCATGGAAATGTTCACCAACGAGCCAGGTGTTCAGGTTTACACAGGTAATTTCCAAGGTAATGGCGTTCCTGGAAAGTTTGGTAAACTCTATCCAAAACATGTAAGTGTGTGTCTTGAGAGCCAGAAGTATCCTGATTCTCCAAACAAGCCACAGTGGGCTCAGCCTACTCTAACTCCAGAGAAACCATATTATAGCCACGCTGCATATAAGTTCTCCATTAAATAATCATCGTTATGAGTCAATCTGAGAATGGTAGCAAAGGCTATCTGATTGGTATAGTTATGGTAGCCGTATTGGGCGGTTTGCTCTTCGGTTATGATACAGCTGTTATTTCTGGTGCAGAAAAGGGTCTTCAGGCTTTCTTCATGGAGGCTAAAGACTTCTCATACACAAACGGATGGCATGGTTTCACATCTGCCTCTGCCTTGATTGGATGTATTATCGGTTCTGCTCTTTCAGGCTTTCTTGCCACTAATCTGGGACGTAAGAAATCGTTGATTATAGCAGGTTTGCTGTTCTTCGTTTCCGCATTGGGAAGCATGGAGCCAGAATTCTTGTTTTTCGAGCATGGTACTCCTACATATTCACTGCTCATCATGTTCAATATCTACCGTGTCATTGGTGGTATTGGTGTAGGTCTGGCTTCTGCCATCTGTCCTATGTATATTGGTGAGGTAGCTCCTTCGAATATTCGTGGTATGTTGGTTTCATGGAACCAGTTTGCCATTATTTTCGGTCAGTTGGTAGTGTACTTCGTAAATTTCTTCATCTTAGGCGACCACATCCAGCCATTGGTAGAGGAAATGGGCAAAGGACTTGCAGCCATCAACCCTGCTGCACAATGGACAGTAACAACAGGTTGGCGCTATATGTTCGGAAGTGAGGCAGTGCCAGCAGGACTCTTCGCCCTCTTAATCTGCTTCGTACCTGAGACACCACGTTATCTTGTCAGCATTGGACAAGACAAGAAGGCTGAAGGTATCCTCGCAAAGATTAACGGTTCGGCAAAGGCAGCCCAGATTATCCAGGATATCAAGGACACCATGGTTGTGAAGACCGAGAAACTGATGTCCTATGGTGCTATGTGTATCTTTATTGGTATCATGCTCAGCGTCTTCCAGCAGGCAGTTGGTATCAATGCCGTACTCTACTATGCTCCTCGCATCTTTGGTGATATGGGTATGGATAATCCTATGATGATTACAGTCTTCATGGGTATCATCAATATCCTCTTCACCCTTGTGGCAATCTTCACGGTGGAGAAATGGGGACGTAAACCATTGCTCATTTGTGGTTCCTTAGGTATGGCTCTTGGTGCTTTTGGTGTAGCTATAACATTCGGACACGCAGGTATGGAGTTCTTCACTGCAGCATCTTTGCTTATCTACTCTGCCTCGTTCATGTTCTCATGGGGACCTATCACATGGGTACTCATCGCCGAGATTTTCCCTAACACCATTCGTGGTGCAGCAGTAGCTATCGCAGTTGCTTTCCAGTGGACACTGGTTTACATACGGCTTGTATGGCATCATCTGTGTCATTGCTGCAATCTTCGTATGGCGACTTGTTCCTGAAACTAAGGGTAAGACCTTGGAAGACATGACCAAGTTGTGGAAGAAACAATAGAATAAAAACCAACTATAATTTAACTATTAATAAAAACAAGAAAAAATGAATTGGACAGCACGTGAATTTATTTGGCTCGACTGGCTCGTTTTAGCAGTTGGTGTCGTTTGCGTAGTTTGGGCAGTGTATCGTGCCCTAAAGAAAGACAAGGAAAAGATGAAGGGTGCCGACTCACAGGACTACCTGTTTGGTAAAGGCGAACCTTGGTATGTAATTGGTATGGCAATTTTCGCTGCCAATATCGGTTCAGAGCACCTCGTAGGTCTTGCAGGTACTGGTGCTAAGGATGGTGTTGGTATGGCACACTGGGAAATGCAAGGATGGATGATTCTCATCCTCGGTTGGCTCTTCGTACCTTTCTATCAGCTTTTGAACAACAAGATGGGCAAGATCATCACTATGCCAGACTTCTTGAAGTTCCGCTATACAAAGGCAACAGGCTCCTGGCTCTCCATCATTACCCTGATTGCTTATATTCTTACGAAGGTAAGTGTTACTGCTTTCACTGGTGGTATCTTCTTCGAATATCTCATTGGTCTGCCATTCTGGTGGGGTGCTCTCGGACTTATTGCCATCACGGCAATCTTCACCGTAATTGGTGGTATGAAGGGTGTGATGACAATGTCGTCTATCCAAACACCTATTCTTATTATTGGTGCATTCCTCGTTCTCTTCCTTGGACTCTATCAGCTCGGCGGTGGAAGCATTGCTGAAGGTTGGTCTAACATGATGAGCTTCTGTAGAGAATTGCACGATGGTTATGGTACTACCCACATGTTCCACTGGAGCGACATCAACGCTTCTGGTCAGCCAGACCCACTCTACCATGAATATCCAGGCTTCGTTGTATTCATCGGTGCTTCTATCATTGGTTTCTGGTACTGGTGTACAGACCAGCACATCGTTCAGCGTGTACTCGGCCAGCAGAAGGGCGAGTCGAATGTTGAGGTGATGAAGCGTGCACGTCGTGGTACTATCGCAGCTGGTTACTTCAAGCTTCTCCCTGTGTTCATGTTCCTCATTCCTGGTATGGTGGCTATCTCTCTTGCAAGTGGCAAGTACGGAGATTTCGGCATCTCTATGGATATTACAAATCAGCATGATACTGATGGCGCTTTCGCTATGATGGTGAAGAGTATTCTTCCTGCAGGTATCAAGGGCTTCGTAACTATCGGTTTCATCTGTGCACTTGTTACTTCGTTGGCAGCATTCTTCAATTCTTGCGCTACCCTTTTCACTGAGGACTTCTACAAGCCATTGAAGAAAGGCATGTCAGAGGCTCACTACGTATTAGTAGGTCGTATTGCAACTGTCGTAGTTGTTGTATTGGGTCTCCTCTGGTTGCCAGTCATGATGAACATGGGTAACCTCTATAGCTATCTCCAGGGCATCCAGTCGTTGCTTGCTCCTGCTATGGTTGCTGTATTCACCCTCGGTATCTTGTCGAAGAAAATCAGTCCAAAGGCTGGTGAATGGGGTCTTATCGGTGGCTTCCTCATTGGTATGCTCCGCCTCATTACCAATATCTTCACAGATACAGGTAACAAAGTGATGGAAGGTGCATTCTGGGAGAACACAGCATGGTTCTGGCAGACTAACTGGCTCGTATTCGAATGCTGGCTGCTCGTCTTCATCGTTCTTTTGATGATTGTAGTATCCTGCTTCACAAAGGGTCCTTCCAAGGAGCAAGTCGATGCTATCACCTTCACTCCAGATTACCGCAAGCAGATTGCTTCAAGCTGGAACACTTGGGATATCATTGGTACCCTCGGCGTACTCGCTCTTTGCGGCACATTCTATTGGTATTTCTTCTAAAATAATTTTTAAGCAGAGTATGTGGAAACAGTTTTTCCACATCTCTGCTTTTGAACCTTTCAAACTATATCTTAACGCTTCATGCCTAATTATTATAACGAACAAACAAAGTTTTACGTATCGGTTGACTGTGCCATATTTGGATATAGTGATGGCATTCTGAAATTGCTGATTCATAAGCGTCCTTATGAGCCAGGCAAAGGAGATTTGTCTTTAATTGGTGGTTTCGTTGAAAAAGACGAAAGTATTGATGAGGCTGCGAAGCGTGTGCTAACAGAATTCACAGGACTTGAAAAGGTATATATGCGTCAGTTGGGTGCTTTCGGTGAAGTGAACCGCGACCCAGGTGAGCGCGTTATTTCCATCACCTATTTTGCACTCATCGATGTAGCAAAATATAAGAAAAACAAGGCGCAGCATACTGCAGAATGGGTTGATTTTAGTCATTTACCTGAGCTCATTTTCGACCACAACAAGATGGTTTCTCAATCTCTTAAGAAGATTCAATCGTTAATTTGGGAAGAACCTATCGCTGCCAATCTACTTCCAAAACTGTTCACACTCACCCAACTACAAAGAGTGTATGAAGTGGTGCTTGGCAAAGAACTTGACAAGAGAAACTATCGTCGAAATGTACAAGAGCAAGGATTCCTAATCAAGACTAACAAAATTGACAAGAAAACATCTAAACGCGGAGCTGCCCTCTATCAAATGAATCCGCTATTGGCATTTGAAAATTCTTAATTTCAGACACACATTATTATATTATATATATAACTAAAACAGTAGTCACTATGTTAGAAGAACTCAAACAAAAAGTATTCAAGGCTAACCTCGACTTGGTAAAGCAGGGCCTTGTTATCTTCACTTGGGGAAACGTTTCAGGCATAGACCGTGAAAAGGGACTTGTAGTTATCAAGCCAAGTGGAGTAAGCTATGATGAAATGAAAGTAAGCGACATGGTAGTTGTTGACCTCGAAACCGGCAAAGTCGTAGAGGGAGACCTCAATCCATCCTCAGATACCCCTACTCATCTCGTACTTTATAAGGCATTTCCAAACATTCAGGGAGTAGTCCACACTCACTCAACCTATGCAACAGCTTGGGCTCAGGCTGGTAAGGATATTCCTAACATCGGTACCACTCATGCCGATTATTTCTACAAGGATATCCCTTGCACTGCCGATATGACAGAGGAAGAAGTGAAGGGCAACTATGAGTTGGAAACAGGAAATGTGATTGTAAAGCGTTTCGAGGGTATCAATCCAGACCACACTCCTGGTGTACTTGTTAAGAACCATGGTCCATTCTCTTGGGGTACGAGTCCCGACAATGCAGTTTACAATGCTAAGGTAATGGAACAGTGTGCTAAGATGGCATTTGTTTCATTTGTCGTTAATCCTGAAACCACAATGAATCCTCTTCTTGTAGAGAAGCATTACATGCGCAAGCATGGACCTAACGCTTACTACGGACAGAAGGGTCAGAAACATTAAATTACTCATAAACATTATCAACTTTTTTATTAACACTTTAAAAATATCACAATTATGGCATTTGAAAATTTTGAGATTTGGTGGGTGACTGGTGCACAGTTGCTTTACGGAGGCGATGCAGTTATCGCAGTAGATGCACATTCTAAGGAAATGGTTGAAGGCCTCAATGCAGGTGGCAATATTCCTGTAAAAGTTGTTTATAAGGGCACAGCTAACAGTTCAAAGGAAGTTGAACAGGTAATGCTCGCTGCAAACAATGATGAGAAATGTATCGGTATCATCACTTGGATGCATACTTTCTCTCCTGCAAAGATGTGGATCAAGGGTCTTCAGCAGCTCCAGAAGCCACTGCTCCACTTCCACACTCAGTACAACGCTGAAATTCCTTGGGATGCCATCGACATGGACTTCATGAACCTCAACCAGTCGGCTCACGGTGATATCGAGTTCGGACACATCTGCACTCGCATGCGTGTTGCTCGCAAGGTAGTTTGTGGCTACTGGAAGGAAACTGATGTTCAGAAGAAGATTGCCGTTTGGGCACGTGTTGCAGCTGGTGTAGCTGATGCTCACAACGTTCGCTGCCTCATGTTCGGTATGAATATGAACAACGTTGCCGTTACAGATGGCGACCGTGTAGAATTTGAGCAGCGCATGGGTTACCATGTTGACTACTATCCAGTTTCCAGCCTCATGGATTACTTCAAGAAGGTTACCGACGCTGAAGCTGACGCACTCGTTGAAGAGTACAAGAAGCTCTACACCATCAAGATTGACGAGAGCGGTGAAGAGGTTTACTGGCAGAAGGTAAAGAACGCAGCAAAGGCAGAAATTGCTCTGCGCCGCGTATTGAAGGACGAAGGTGCAACTGCATTTACAACCAACTTCGATGACCTTGGCGATGCAGATATCGACGATCCAAACTTCGTAGGCTTCGACCAGATTCCAGGTCTTGCTTCTCAGCGCCTCATGGAAGAAGGTTACGGCTTCGGTGCAGAAGGCGACTGGAAGACCGCTTGCCTCTATCGCACTTTGTGGGTTATCCAGCAGGGTATGCCTATCGGTTGCTCGTTCCTCGAGGATTACACTCTCAACTTCGCAGGCGATCGTTCTTCTTGCCTCCAGAGCCACATGCTTGAAATCTGTCCGCTCATCGCAACAGACAAGCCAAAGCTCGAAGTACATTTCCTCGGTATCGGTATCCGCAAGCAGCAGACAGTTCGTCTCGTGTTCACATCGAAGACAGGTCGTGGTATTAAGGCTACTGTTGTTGACCTTGGCAACCGCTTCCGCCTCATTTCTCAGGAGGTAGAGTGCATCGAGCCTAAGCCAATGCCTCATCTCCCTGTTGCATCTGCACTCTGGGTTCCACAGCCTACATTCGAAATCGGTGCTGGTGCATGGATTCTCGCTGGTGGTACTCACCACAGTGCATTCTCCTATGACATCACTGAAGAGTATTGGGAGGACTTCGCAGAAATGGTTGGCATCGAGTATGTTAAGATTAACAAGCAGACCAACATCGCAGACTTCAAGCAGACTCTCCGCAACAACGAAGTGTATTACATGCTGAATAAAGCCCTGAAATAATATGACACCAAAACAAGTAATAGAAGCAGGTAAAGCCATTCTCGGTATCGAGTTTGGCTCTACCCGCATCAAGGCCGTTCTCATCGACCCTGAGAACAAGCCTATTGCACAAGGCTCCCACACTTGGGAAAACCAGTTGGTTGACGGACTCTGGACCTACTCCACCGAAGCTATCTGGTACGGACTTCAGGATTGCTATGCCGACTTGCGCAAGAACGTGCTCCAGCAGTACGAAGTTGATATTGAGACACTTGCTGCCATTGGCTTCTCTGCCATGATGCACGGATATATGCCATTCAAGGGCAACGAAATCCTCGTTCCTTTCCGCACTTGGCGCAACACCAACACTGGTAAGGCTGCTGCTGAGTTGAGCGAACTCTTCAACTACAACATCCCACTTCGTTGGAGTATCAGCCATCTCTACCAAGCTATCCTTGATAACGAGGAGCACGTAAAGGACATCGAGTTCCTTACCACTCTCGCTGGATATGTACATTGGCAGTTAACGGGTCAGAAGGTACTCGGTGTAGGAGATGCTTCAGGTATGATTCCTGTAGATCCAACCACCAAGACCTACGACACCACGATGGTTGAGAAGTTCGACAAGCTCATCGCTCCAAGGGGATTCTCATGGAAGCTCCTCGACATCCTGCCAAAGTCACTCAGCGCAGGTGAGAACGCAGGTTTCCTCACTCCTGAAGGCGTGCTGAAGCTTGATGTCAGCGGCCATCTGAAGCCTGGTATTCCTGTTTGTCCTCCTGAAGGCGACGCAGGTACAGGTATGGTGGCTACCAATGCTGTTCGTCAGCGCACTGGTAACGTGAGTGCTGGTACATCATCCTTCTCTATGATTGTGCTCGAGAAAGAACTCTCCAAGCCTTACGAGATGCTTGATATGGTAACTACTCCTGATGGTTCCCTCGTTGCAATGGTACACTGCAACAACTGCACCAGCGACATCAATGCGTGGGTTAAAATCATGAAGGAGTATGCCGAACTGCTTGGCGTAGAGCAGAGTACTTTCGACCTCTACACTCGCTTGTTCAATGTTGCTCTCAATGGCGATGGTGACTGCGGTGGCGTTATCAGCTACAACTACATCTCTGGAGAACCTGTCACGGGTCTCATGGATGGACGTCCACTCTTCGTGCGTTCCGCTAACGATAAGTTCAACCTTGCCAACTTCATGCGTGCTCACCTCTACGGTGCCATTGGCGTGCTGAAATTAGGTAACGACATCCTCTTCAACGAGGAGCATGTAAAGGTGGACCGCATCATGGGACACGGCGGTTACTTCACTACTCCAATTGTAGGTCAGCGTATGCTTGCTGCTGCCCTCAACACACCAATCTCCGTCATGGAAACAGCTGGCGAAGGTGGTGCTTGGGGTATTGCCCTTCTCGCTGCCTACGCAGTGAATAACCCAGATAAGCTTTCATTAGCTGATTATCTCGACCAGGTAGTATTTGCAGGAAACCAAGGCTCAGAAGTGAAGCCTAATCCAGAAGACGTGGCAGGTTTCAACCGCTACATGGAAAACTACAAGGCATGTCTCGGCATTGAGAAAGCAGCTGTTGAATGTAAAAAATAAAGTTAAACAAATATGAACGATATTAAAGTAATGAACAAGGCAGCGGACAACATTCGTATTCTCGCTGCATCTATGGTAGAAAAAGCAAAATCTGGCCATCCAGGTGGTGCTATGGGTGGTGCTGATTTCATCAATGTAGTTTATAGTGAATACCTCACTTACGACCCATCCGACCCTGAATGGAAGACTCGCGACCGTTTCTTCCTCGACCCAGGCCACATGGCTCCAATGCTCTATAGCCAGTTGGCTCTGATTGGCAAGTTCTCTCTCGATGAGTTGGCTCAGCTTCGTCAGTGGGGTTCCCCTACCACAGGTCACCCAGAGTATGAAATTGCTCGTGGCATTGAGAACACATCAGGTCCTCTCGGACAAGGCCATGCATACGGCATCGGTGCAGCCATCGCTGCTAAGTTCCTCGCTGCCCACACAGGCAATCCTGGCTTTGCAAAGGAAACCATCTATATCTACATCTCTGATGGTGGTATCGAAGAGGAAATCTCTCAGGGCGCAGGTCGTGTAGCTGCTAACCTCGGACTCGACAACATCGTCATGTTCTACGACTCCAACGACATCCAGCTCTCTACAGAAACTGCTGTCGTGATGAACGAGGACACAGCTGCCAAGTATCGTGCACTCGGTTGGGAAGTATTCGAAATCGACGGACACGATGTGGCTGCTATCCGCAAGGCTATCGACGCTGCAAAGGCTGTTGAAGGCAAGCCATCCCTCATCATTGGTAAGACCATCATGGGTAAGGGTGCTCTCCAGGCAGACGGTTCTTCCTACGAGCGCAACTGCAAGACTCACGGTGCTCCTCTCGGTGGCGACGCTTACAAGAACACAGTTAAGAATCTCGGTGGCGACCCAGAGAATCCATTCCAAATCTTCCCTGAAGTAAAGGAACTCTATGCAAAGCGTGCTGAAGAACTCAAGGGTATCGTGGCTCAGCTCAAGGCTGAAGAATCAGCATGGGCAGCTGCTAATCCTGACAAGGCTGTACAGCTTGAGGAATGGTTCGCAGGCAAGGCTCCACAGGTTGACTGGTCGAAGGTTCAGCAGAAGCCAGGTGATGCAACTCGCAACGCTTCAGCTGCAGTTCTCAGTGTTTTGGCAGAGCAAGTTCCAAACATGATTGTTGCCAGTGCCGACCTCTCCAACTCCGACAAGACTGACGGCTTCCTCAAGAAGACTCACGCCCTTGCTAAGGGTGACTTCTCGGGTGCCTTCTTCCAGGCAGGTGTTGCTGAGCTCACTATGGCATGCTGCTGCATCGGTATGGCTCTCCACGGAGGTGTTATCCCTGCATGTGGTACATTCTTCGTATTCTCCGACTACATGAAGCCTGCTGTGCGTATGGCTGCCCTCATGGAGCTCCCAGTGAAGTTCATCTGGACTCACGACGCATTCCGCGTTGGTGAGGATGGACCTACTCACGAGCCAGTTGAGCAGGAGGCACAGATTCGTCTCATGGAGAAGCTGAAGACTCACAAGGGCAACAACGCAATGCTCGTGCTCCGTCCTGCTGATGCAGAGGAAACCACAGCATGCTGGAAGCTCGCTATGGAGAATGTCACTTCCCCTACGGCTCTCATCTTCTCTCGTCAGAACATTGCCAACCTCCCTGAAGGCAACGACTACTCACAGTCCGCTAAGGGTGCATACATCGTGGCAGGTAGCGAGGAGAACCCAGACGTGATTCTCGTAGCAAGTGGTTCTGAGGTAAGCACACTCGTTGCAGGTGCAGAACTCCTCCGCAAGGATGGCATCAAGATTCGCATCGTGAGCGTGCCTTCTGAGGGTCTCTTCCGCACTCAGAGCAAAGAATACCAGCAGAGTGTACTCCCAGCAGGTGTGAAGAAGTTCGGTATGACAGCAGGTCTGCCTGTAAACCTCATGGGACTCGTTCCAGAGAGCGAAGGCAAGATTTGGGGTCTCGAAACATTCGGTTTCTCAGCTCCTTACAAGGTGCTCGATGAGAAGCTCGGTTTCACTGCCGAAAACGTTTACAATCAAGTGAAGGCGCTTTTGGCTTAATCTCCAAGCCGATAGGATAAAGGCGTCCTTATTTCTCAAGATAGTTTTATTTTCGTGGGTGCATCTCAGTCAATGGGGTGCACCCTTTTCATTTTCCTACAGCACCAGTTTTATAGCATGATTACTCAACTTTCGCAAGTTTTTCTTGGATAGCAGAGAAAACATGTTATCAAACGACTCGACAAGGGAGCCGTTTCAAGCGGTCCCCTTCAGACAGCAGGTGGAATCCAGGTTTCAGAGGATTGGTGTTGTTGAGATTGTGGAGAGGAGTTGGATTGGCGATGATTGGGAATAGGGTTGGTGATGGAAAGGAGCAAGTTTTGTGATGGCGAGGACTAAGTTTGGCGGTGGCGAGGAGGAAGGATGATGCTGAAGCCCTGTTCCAATCACAATGCAAATATACGGAATTATTTTGATGTTTAACACCATAGGTGTTAAAAAATTTTCTGATTTAACAATAATTAAGATTCCCAAGCGGAAAACAGCCCATTTTTGCCCTACGGAAATCAACCATTCAGATTTACCCATCATTACATCATCAAGGACAAAAGGGGGATATGCATCAATGACCTGAAATTAGAATTACAAAGTTACAATGATACAAAGTTACACGTTACATTTTGGTTGAATGGGGTATGTGTCGAGGGTGGGAAAAAGTGAGGGATTAATTTTTAATTATATATATAATATATATTATATATATAATTAATTTATATTATAATATTAATAATTTATCAAATTAAAACTATTTTAACATTTATCTCTCCTTCTACCTTCCTTCTCTTCCACTCCAATTTCCATCTTGCTTGGTTCTCCTTCCATTCCAACAAATCATCAATACCCTAAACTAAATTGTAACTTTGTAATTTTGTAACGTTGTAAAATTGTAGAAAAAGTTGAAAAGTTGAAAAACCATGTTGTGGTTCTGTAACGTTGTAACTTTGTAACATTGTAGCGTTTTTGTAGGGTTGTAAGTTTGAAGTATTTTTAGGTGAAAAACACTTGTACAATTCAAAAAAAAATAGTATATTTGCAAAGGATTTTAGGAGGAGGATGGTTTCGCATCAAAAGCCACAAAAAATGATGCATTCAGGCGATACGTTGTCACTTTAATCCATAAAGCCTTTGACATGACATACATTATTATTTCACATAACTAACAACTATCATCATTAAATCAGTATTGCGTATGAAGAGAATCTTTACTCTGACATTGGGACTTGTACTGGCTGTTGCCGTGCAGGCTCAAGAGACCTACCGAAAGTCTTGGGACTTCACCAAGTGGAGTGCCGAAACGGTAGAGAACCTAAAGGCTGAGTCAGCCAAGGGACCTTCCACGGGTGCTTGGTCTGACGTGGAGAAGAAGGATGCCACCCAACCAACAGAAGCTTCAAAGGACAACTGCTTCTGGGAGGTGACACACCAAGGAACTGCTGAAGGTACTACCATCCAGGCAAATGGAATGCCTATAGCTGAGTTGGAGGGCTTGCTCTACACCAACACTACCGACCGTTCGTTGGCTATCGCCGTGAACTATCCTGGTCCTGACCCATCAAGCAGTTTCGGACCATACAAAGGCGCTTCCTACCTCTGGTTTGGTGGTTCCAAGAAGAACTATTTCGTCATCCCTCACGTGGCTCCTGGCACTATCATCAAGATGGGTGTGGAGTCTCACAAGGTGACTGATGCACGTGGCGTAAACCTCTATCTTGGCCATGGCACCTCAGGCACACAGCTGAAAGACCCTGAAGGCAACAGCGTGGCAGCACCTACGGAATATACCGACCAGGAATGGCTGGTGCCTACGGATGCAACCGACACTCCAAATGAGGATGGCACCTACGACATTCAGATTTACAACACCAACGGTTGCCACATCTACTACATCACTGTGGGCGACGGCGATTCTCCTGCTGTTGAGGATGCCAAGAAGGTAGCTTACGTGGCTGCATCCGAGGATCCAGGCTTAGATGGCGACTTCGCATGGTTCTATGTTAGCTCCATGTCGGGTGTAGAACCAACTGTTATACTCAGTTCTACTACGCCAAGTGTTGCAGACCTCCAGGCTTACGACCTCGTTATTATCTCTTCAACCGTTCAGGCTTCTGATGCCATTGTACCAGTTCTGAAATCTGCCATCGCATACGAGCCAGTTCTCAACTTCAACGCAGCTCTCTATGAGGCATGGGGACTTGGAAAGGCTGTTGCAACCGACGCAACAGTAGCCACGGTTAAGAATGCTGAGAACGAGCTGTTCGAGAACATTGATGTGACCGCTGGCCTTGTGATGCAAAACAGTGTAGGTATCACAGGTGTATCTCTCGGTGAGTACTTTGCCAACGACGACATTCTGGCAACCGCAGGCGAAGTGGTAGCCATCCACAAGCACAATCCTGCTCGTAACGCTTACATGCTCCTGCCTTATACAACTGAGGCTTTTGCTGATGCAGACCAGGATGTACTTTCCGCTATTCTCACCAACGCCATTGACATTGTGGCCAGCACAAAGAAGGACATCACAGCTACACCAGCTCCTTCCATTGTTCAGGACAACCTGAACGGACTGACCATCGTGGTAATTTCGGATGTCAATGCAGCTGCTACGATTCATTACACTGTTGATGGTAGCGACCCTACGGCTAACAGCCCTGTCTATACGGATGCACTCAGCTTCACAAGCCCTGCTACCGTGAAGGCTATCGCATTCCTCGACGGCTACAACCCAAGCAACATCACTACTGCTGAAGTGGCTATCTATTCCCAGGCAGCTGAACCAAGCATCGAGGTGGCTCAGAATGGCGCAGAAAGCACCGTTACCATTACGGCAGAGGAAGGCCTCAACATCTACTACAACTTCACTGGCAATGCAGATGCTGCCAAGAGCCAGGCTTACACTGAGCCTATCGTCCTCACCGAGCCTACTTACGTGTATGCATTCACAACTGCTAATGAGAAACTCAACTCCGTAATCGCATCGCGCTACGTAGCTATCGCAACGCTCAACGCTCAGACCATCCGCCTCGACACCATTGCACACTTCGACGCAAGCGTTGGACCTTGGTTCGTGGATGGCACAGAGAATGCCGATTCACTTGGCAATGGTAAGAACTCCGCTTACTATTTCTGGGGCACTACAAGCCAGACCCAACGGCACTGAAGTACATCTATCCTCTCACCGACACTCCTTGGAGACTCAAGAGCCAGGGACAGGTACTCACGGGTGAGCTTACCCTCGCACCTGAATATGCAGTCGGCAACGGTGCAACAGGTCGCTATGCAGAAACCGCAGAGGACAACATCGGCAACCCATCGAAGGGTGTGATGACATTCGGCGGCAAGACTTCGGGCGAGCCTTACACAGCTGCTATCGAAACGACGAAGAAGTTTGCTGGTCCATTCGACGTGGTGGTTTACATTGGTAATGGTAACAGCGGCAGCGCAGGTGTGATGGAAGTGCAGACTTCTACTGATGCTGAAAACTGGGAAACACTTGGAACACTTGCATTGGCAGGTACTCAGCGCTACTGGAAGAAGAACCGCGTGGCTTACGAAGGCACAGACGAAGTGTATGTGCGTGTAGCTCAGACAGGCGGCGGCACAAAGGCTCAGGTGTATGACATCTTGCTCTTCAACAACGGCGAACTCTCCAAGGCTTACGACCCTGCTATCTACGATGGCATCGTCAACATGAGTGCAGCTGCTGAAGTGGTTGCTACCGAGGTATTCTCCATCGACGGCATGAGACTCTCGCAGACTCGCAAGGGCATCAACATCGTCCGTCAGCGTCTCAGCAACGGCACAACTCGCACCAGCAAGATTCTCGTGAAGTAAGTTACTATAGCTTCACTGACTCAAGCAATGCAGGCACCACGCTTATGTGGGTGTCTGCATTTTTTATTTCTCAAAATTTCATTTATCATTGAAAAGTTGTATCTTCGCAACATAAATCAAAGCATTGTTTCACAAAAACATTCTACTCACCATGAAACCCACTCGCTCACTCCACATCGCTTGGCTGATGCTCGCATCGCTACTGAATTTTGCATCCCTATCAGCCCAGAACTACACAGACTTCGTAGATCCTCGCATCGGTACGGGAGACCACGGACATGTATTCGCAGGAGCCAATGTGCCATTCGGCATGGTGAATGCAGGACCAACCCAAATCAAGAGCGGATGGGACTGGTGCTCGGGCTATCATGAGAGCTGCGACACGATTGTGGGATTTGCTCAGACACACCTCAGTGGAACGGGTTGTTCCGACTTGGGCGATATTGCCTTAATGCCCACGCAGGGAAATGTGGAACTGACTCGCGAAGGGATTGCATCGAAATATAGCCATGCGAGGGAGACACTTCGCCCTGGATATTATCAGGTGATGCTGGAACGCTTCGGCATCAACACAGAAATCACAGCAACTCGCAGAACGGCACTCTATCGCTTCACATATCCAAAGCAAGGGGATGAAAGACTCATTGTGGATTTGGAGCATGGTGTGGGCGACAGGATGATGTCGGGCAACTTGACAAGGCTGAATGACACGACCTTTGTGGGGTATCGCATATCGCATGGATGGGCTGACGTGCAGCATGCCTACTTTGCCTTCATCGTGAATCGACCTGCCTTGAAGGATGTGAAGAAAAAGGGACAAATCCATGAACTGAAATTTGCACCAAAGGGAAATGAGCCACTGATGCTGAGGATTGCGCTTAGTCCTACATCGGAACTCAATGCACTGATGAATCTAAGGGCAGAGGGAACGGCTATGTGGAACTTTGAGCAGGAATGCAAGCAGGCAGATGCAGCATGGAACGAGGAACTGGGACGCATCGATGCAAAGTTTGCCAAGGAGAAAGACAAGAGAATTTTCTATACGGCGATGTATCACTTCATGGTGGCTCCGCAGACTTGGGACGACGTGAATGGAGACTGGAGAGGTGCAGACAATCTGACGTATAGGGCTGATGCAGCGTATCGGAATTCTATACCAAGTTTGGCAAGGAGAAAGGCAGGTGGGAACTCGTATCTCACTACACTGAGTCTTTGGGACACCTATCGTGCTGCTGCCCCACTCTCCACGCTTGTGCTGAGCGACATGATGCCAAGCATTGCTTCCACTTATCTGAGAATCTATCGGGAACAGGGAAAACTGCCCGTATGGCATCTGATGTCGCAGGAAACGAATTGCATGGTGGGATGCCCTGCCGTTCCTATCTTGGCAGACTTGTATCTGAAGGGATATATCCCAGAGGAGGACAAGATGCTGGCATTGCAAGCCATGGTTTCCTCGTTGCTGATGGACGAAAGAGGATTGGAGGAAGTGAGAGAATTTGGATATTTGCCTTACGACCAGACGAATGAGCATGCCTTATCGAAGACCTTGGAATATGAATTGGCAGACTGGAGCGCTGCACAGGCACTCAGACAGGCTTCGAAAGAGGGAAAGGGAAGAAACACGCTGGGCAGAGCCTTGGAGCACTTGGGAGTCTTGGAGGATTTGCCTGTGGGAAAGGGCGAAACGTGGAAAGTGAGAGGCAGAGGAAATGTGATGATTTCAGAAATGAGTGTGGATGAGTTGGCAGAATATTTTGAAAGGAGAAGCCAGAACTACAAGAGGCTTTGGGACCCTCGCGTGCGCTGCCTGAGAGCATTGGATAGTCGGGGGAATTTCCGAGGCATTGAGGGATTCAATCCAGCATATCAGACTACGGACTACACGGAAGGAAATCCTTGGCAATACATTTGGTTGGTGCCTCAGGACATGGAGGGATTGGTGCAGACATTAGGTGGAAAAAAGGCTTTCTTTGGCAGGCTCGATTCCCTTTTCACTGCTCCAAGCGATTTGAATGCGGAAGCAAATCCCGACATCACGGGACTCATCGGACAATATGCTCATGGAAACGAACCAAGCCACCACATTGCCTACATATACTCTCTGTTAGGACAGCCCAAGAAAACTGCAAAACTGGTAAGGAAAATTATGAAGGAACTCTATACGGACCAACCAGCAGGCTTGTGCGGAAATGAGGATGTGGGACAAATGTCGGCTTGGTACATACTCTCTGCATTGGGATTCTATCAGTTGGAGCCTTGTGGAGGAAGATACGTGATGGGTTCGCCGCTCGTGGAGGAAGCCACCTTGCGAGTGGGCAACGGGAAGAAGTTCCATATCAAAGTGCATGGAAACTCCGACAAGAGGATTTATGTGAAGAAGGTGATAGTAAACGGAATGAGGATTGAAGATGGAATCCTGAAGCACGAAGATATTGTGAATGGTGGAGAGATGGAAATGTGGATGGGAGGAAGATAAAAGTGAAAAGTGAAAAGTGAGAAGTGAAAAGTGAAAAGTGAAAAGTGAAGAATTATCGAATCGTAATTGCAGTAATTCTGCTTTCCATTTCCTGTAGTAGTGCAAGTGGGCAAGCTGTGACGAAAGCATCACTTCGTCCTAAGCAAGAGGAAAGATTGTTTAGGTCGAAAGCTGTGGATAGGAAAATCAAGGAAATGATGAAGAAGATTCCCGATGCGGAGGTGGCATGGATGTTTGAGGGATGTTTTCCTAATACCCTCGACACGACAGTACACTTCAAGGAGGGAAAGAATGGAGAAAAGGATGACACCTACGTGCTCACTGGAGATATTCCAGCCATGTGGCTTCGGGATAGCGGTGCGCAAGTATGGACTTACCTGCCTTATATCAAGGATGATATGGCGTTGCAAAGATTGATTCGAGGCGTGATATTAAGGCAATTCCGAAGCATTAGACTCGACCCATACGCAAATGCATTTCTGATTGATGAGACACAGGAATCGAACTGGAAAAGTGACAACACAAAGATGCTGCCAGGAGTGTGGGAAAGGAAATATGAGATTGATTCACTGTGCTATCCCCTGAGATTGGCATACGCATACTGGAAACTGACAGGAGATGATTCGATTTTCGATGGAAACTTCTTGGAGACGCTGAAGATGATTCTCAACACGTTTGAAGAGCAGCAAAGGAGGAACGGACCTAAAACGAGTTACAAGTTCACACGCAGAACCACCTCGCTCCACGACACGATGGAGAACTATGGATATGGGCATCCTGCCAAGTATTGTGGGCTGATAGCATCTGCTTTTCGTCCTTCCGACGATAGCACCATATTACCTTTCCTTGTACCCAGCAATTTCTTCGTCATCAATGTGATGGAAAAAATGATGGAAGTGGTGAAGGAGGAGGAACTGCAGAAAAGAATGAGAAAATTGGTGGAGGAAGTGAAACGAGGCATTGAGGAATATGCCATCGTGGAGACAAAGAATTTTGGAAAGGTATATGCGTATGAGGTGGATGGACGAGGAAATGTGTTGCTAATGGACGATGCCAATGCACCAAGCCTTCTCTCCCTTCCCTATCTGTGCGACATGCCCCTCTCCGACCCTATCTACCAGAACACACGCAGGATGATTCTCTCGGAGGCAAATCCTTATTATTTCGAGGGAAAGGAAATCGTGCTGGAAAATGGAACAAGGGTAACACCACGAGGCATTGGCTCCCCTCATACGGGATATGACATGATTTGGCACATGAGTATCATCATGCGCGGACTTACAACGGATAATAAGGAAGAAATAGAGGAATGTATTCAGATGCTCCGAGCTACCACTGGAGGCAAAGGCTTCATGCATGAGTCTTTCCACAAAGACGACCCAACTCAGTTCACACGCTCTTGGTTCTCGTGGGCTAATGGATTATTCGCAGAACTGGTGATGAAACGCTACCAATGATTCTTCTGCATTCATCATTTTAGCATCGACCTATACTGCTGCCAGCGTGCACGGATGTCATTCACATAATTGTAGGTCTCGGAACCACGGAAATAACCATGAAGCGAGAGTGAATCATTGTAGAACTTACTCTCCGACATGCGAAGGACATACCCATCCACATGTCCTCGCCACACGTTCGGATTTCTGCCATACTTCTGAGCGATTCTTCGAGCATCATCCACATGCCCTGCTCCTGCATTGTATGCAGCAAGAATGAAATTGATACGCTCATCTCGATTGGAAATAAAGGAATAATGGCTATCGAGCGAACGAATGAGTCGAACAGCACCACGAATATTGCAATCAGGGTCAAATACCTCAGACTCCGACACACCAACCCTCCTGGCAGTTGAAGGCATCAATTGCATCAATCCCATGGCTCCCATCCAAGACACAGCGCGAGGGTCGAATGCCGATTCTTGATATGCCTGAGCAGCAAGCAATCGCCAGTCCCAACTACATTGCTGAGAATATATCTTGAACAAATGGTCATAAACAGAAATCTGTCCCTTAGAACGATTCAGGATAGGACTTCTGGGTGCACGTCGAGAGGAATAAGACGAATTCTTCTTTGCCACAACAGGCATACACAGAGTGAAGAAATCGCTTTCATTCCGCGCGAGCCAATGGTTCAGCGTATCAGCCAAAGCTGTTGAATGAGCACGCACCGCCCAAGCCATTTCAGGAGCAGAAATCACAGAGCGGTCTCTCTGCACCACTGCCAATGAGTCAATCAAACGAGTGATGGGTGCCTCTCCGCAATAGGTAACCATATTCTCCAAGGAATCCACTTTCGGCATCTGATAAGCTACCAAGTCGCCATCTCCTCGCTGCAATTTTGCCAGCATTTCACGCGCACTCCTACAGACATCCACTCGCACCGACCTCGAAGTAGCTTGTAGGCCCATAAAGCGTCAACACAATGAGTTCTCCCCCAGCCTGGATGTCGGACAAATCGAAATCTGCATCCGAAGCCAACGCACCCTCCTTCGTTTCAAAAACGCCATTCGCCACACTGCTATTCTCCTGCTTGCAAGAAACAAACAACGATACGAAAGCAAAGGCCACCAAGCATAGAAAAAAGATGAAAAACGAAAACGAAAGCTTTTTGCATTCCATCTTCGTTCCCTTTGTATTTATGTTCTTTATGATTGTTTTCCTATGCATCATCGTTGTTTTTTATGAAAAAGCCATGCAAAATTAAGTTTTTTTGCCCGATTGATGAAAAAAAACGCAATTATTCTTTTGTGTAAAAAAAATATTCTTTAAATTTGCAAACTATCAAAAATAAAAACGGCAAATATATATTAGAAATATCACCTAACTTTGTCGTATCATTTTTCGATAATTGAGATGCTTATCTAATTGCAAGACTTTTTAAATTACTGACAGATAATAGACCCCATAACGTGAAAATGCTGACAGCAATGCCAGATTGAACGTAGAAACCCATACTACGTTTTTTATGAATGTAGTTTTGTCGTGTTTTATTTTGTGTTTGTGTTGTGGCTATTCTTTTGCGTGAGCAAAGGGATAGCCATCTATTTTATAGCAATTGTACCTCCTTATTTGTATTTTTCAAGTGCTTTGAGTTCTCTGCCCTTGTTGAGTTTGAAATACACTTCACGAAGCCCACTCAACCACAGAGAAGAGTCGTTCTCGTTGAATTGTCGAGCTGCTTCGTAGGCAGACATGGCGTTAGAATACATGCCATTGAGTTTTTTCCTATTCGACAGATAGTTCTTGTCTCCCAATTTCAAACCAGCTGAATTATAGAAACTGTGTGCCTGATAGAGATACACACTACCCAAAGCAGCGTATGACTCAGCATCGTCGGGCTGTATTTGTATGGCTTGCTGGTAAGCGACAATGGCAGAATCGGATTGATTGAGACACTGATGCACTTTGCCCTTCAGATACCAAAACTTGCGTTGATGCGAATCGTTCTCAATGACTTTGTTCAGAACACGAAGTGATGCATCGTATTCGTTGATAGAATTATAATGGCTGACAAGAGTGGCATAGAAATAGTCGTTCAATGGATAGAGGTCGAAGCCCTCTTGCAGCGTACTTATGTAGGCAATGGAATCGCCCAACTGCTGAAGCGACTTGGCACATATTTCGTACATCAACGAACGATTGATGCTATCCTGAACAGCTAAGCGGAAATGGCGCAGCACCAGCGGATACTGCTGAGCTCCGTATGCAGAAACAACTGCCAATTTTGCGAGCTCTATGCTGTCTGCATCCATGTCGGAGGGTTCTTTCTTCGAAGTGGTAGGATTGGAAATGAGCGAATGCCCAATGGTGGAGACATACATGTCGAAATACTTCACGGCATTGGCATAGTCCTTCCGCTTGTAGAACCATTTTCCACCGCTTTTCAAGTTGTTGCGCAACGAAAGGAGTTGCGTAATGAGTTGATGGGTATAGCGTGGAGCGATTTTACCTTTTTTATTCGGCTGATGGTCCAGCGAATCGGTACGCAAGGCATAAGTGTAAGTATTCAGAATATGGGAAAAGTATTTTGCTGTGTCAGGCTTGTTATTGAGGTAGATTTTTCTACTCTCAGCCTTCTGCAAACCATACTGTGCCATTGTCTCAAAATTCATCAATTCGGCATCCTGCTGAGCCTGAGGATATTTCCGAAATGCATTTTGCAGCACCTCGTTCATCTTGGCATAGTTCTCAGTCTTGTTATAGCTTTTCACCTCCGAGCGTATGGCCTTTTTCTTATACACCTCCTTAGGTTTGTTGTCTTTACCCATGTCCTGAGGGGAAGCAGAAATGCAGTGTGGAAGGAGGAATAGCAAGAAGAACAAAAGAGAATGTAGAAGTCTTGTCATGTTTCCGTTTTTACGATTTTCGATGCAAAATTAGATAAAAAAATGGAGTTTTAAGAATATGCAGAGTGCTATCTGAAGATTTTTGCGTATTTTTGCAAAAAGTTAGAAATTATTAAGACACGAACCCATTCTTTTTATGGACAACAAACAGCGATACATGATGCGCGGTGTGAGTGCTGCAAAGGAAGACGTACACAACGCTATCAAGAATATTGACAAAGGCATTTTTCCACAAGCTTTCTGCAAAATCATTCCCGACATATTAGGTGGCGACCCCGAATACTGCAACATTATGCATGCTGACGGAGCTGGCACCAAGTCGAGCCTCGCCTATATGTACTGGAAGGAAACAGGCGATTTGAGCGTATGGAAGGGCATTGCGCAGGATGCACTCATCATGAATACCGACGACCTCCTCTGTGTGGGTGCAGTGGATAACATCCTCGTGTCAAGCACCATCGGACGCAACAAGATGCTCATTCCTGGAGAAGTGATTTCTGCCATCATCAATGGAACAGACGAACTGCTCAGTCAAATGCGTGACATGGGCATTGGCATCTATGCTACGGGAGGTGAAACTGCCGATGTAGGCGACTTGGTTCGCACCATTATCGTTGATTCCACGGTGACATGCCGCATGAAGCGCAGCGATGTGATAGACAATGCGAATATTCGCCCAGGAGACGTGATTGTAGGACTATCAAGTTGCGGACAAGCCACTTACGAGACCGAATACAATGGTGGTATGGGAAGCAATGGACTGACAAGTGCAAGGCACGATATGTTTGCCAAGTATCTTGCCATGAAATATCCTGAGAGTTTCGACCATCAGGTGCCTCAAGAACTGGTATATAGCGGAAGCTATGCCCTGCAAGACGAAGTGGAGGGTGCTCCTATCTGCGCTGGCAAACTGGTGCTGTCCCCTACCCGCACCTACGCCCCTGTGGTGAAGAAACTGCTCGACGAGCTCCGTCCTCAGATTCATGGCATGGTACACTGCACGGGTGGTGCACAGACCAAAGTGCTTCACTTTGTGGGTGAAAATTGCCGAGTGGTGAAAGACAACATGTTCCCTGTTCCGCCGCTCTTCAAGGCTATTCAAGAGCAAAGTGGTACAGATTGGGCAGAAATGTATAAGGTGTTCAACATGGGCCATCGTCTGGAAGTTTATCTCTCACCTGAGCATGCAGAAAAGGTGATTGAAATATCCAAGAGTTTCAATATCGATGCCCAAATCGTCGGACACATCGAAGAAGGAACCAAGAGCCTGCTCATCAAGAGCGAATACGGAGAATTTGAATACTAATAGAGCTTATTTCAATGGCAAACAACATACTTGACAAATTAGATGGCATCGTATCACGCTTCGAAGAGGTCTCTACACTCATCACCGACCCGAGCGTAATTGCCGACCAGAAACGATACGTCACACTGACGAAAGAATACAAGAACCTCGAGGACTTGGTGAAGGCACGGAAAGAATATATCGATTGCTTAGCTCACCTGGAAGAAGCGAAGGAAATGCTTTCGGCAGAGGATGATGCCGAGATGAAGGAAATGGCACGTGAGGAGATTGCCGTCAACGAGAAGCGCATTCCCGAGCTGGAAGAGGAAATCAAACTTCTGCTCATACCTGCCGACCCTGAGGATGGCAAAAACGTGGTGATGGAAATCCGAGGAGGTACAGGTGGCGACGAGGCAGCACTCTTTGCAGGCGACCTCTTCCGCATGTATTCCAAATACTGCGAGATGAAAGGCTGGCACGTCGTTGTGTCCAGCTTCAGCGAAGGAGCATCAGGCGGCTACAAGGAAATCATCTTCAACGTGACAGGCGAAGGCGTGTATGGCATTCTGAAATACGAATCGGGAGTACATCGCGTGCAGCGAGTACCTGTGACCGAAACACAGGGGCGTGTCCACACCTCTGCAGCAACTGTAGCCGTTTTGCCCGAAGCAGAACCTTTCGACGTGCAAATCAACGAAGGCGAAATCAAGTGGGACACCTTCCGTTCCTCAGGTGCAGGTGGACAGAATGTGAACAAAGTGGAATCGGGTGTGCGAGCCCGCTATATGTGGACCAATCCAAACACAGGCGAGAAAGAGGAAATCCTCGTAGAGTGTACCGAAACACGCGACCAGCCTAAGAACAAGGAACGTGCCTTGGCTCGACTCCGCACACGCATCTACGACCGCGAGCATCAAAAGTACATCGACGACATTGCTTCCCGTCGTAAGACAATGGTATCAACAGGTGACCGCTCTGCCAAAATCCGCACTTACAACTATCCACAAGGACGCATCACCGACCATCGCATCAACTACACCATCTACAACCTCGCTGCCTTCATGGATGGGGACATCCAGGACTGCATCGACCACCTCATTGTGGCAGAAAACGCAGAACGACTGAAAGAAGCACAATTGTAATAATAATCCACTAAAACACATAGACATGACTCGTAAAGAACTCGTTGAACTCATCTATGCCAAGCAATCCTTCCTCTGTGTAGGACTTGATACCGATATTAAAAAGATACCTCAACATCTGCTAAAAGAGGAGGACCCTATCTTTGCATTCAACAAGGCCATTATCGATGCCACTTCCCAGTTTTGCGTGGCATACAAGCCCAACCTCGCCTTCTATGAGAGCAACGGAGTGAAGGGATGGATAGCATTTGAGAAAACAATCAATTATCTCAACGAAAAGCATCCTCACCACTTCATCATCGCAGATGCCAAGCGTGGAGACATCGGCAACACCAGCGCCATGTATGCCCGTACCTTCTTCGAGGAAATGAATCTCGATGCACTCACCGTAGCTCCATATATGGGCGAAGACTCAGTTACGCCTTTCCTGCAATACGAAGGGAAATGGGTGATTCTCCTGGCACTCACTTCCAACAAAGGTTCCAACGACTTCCAGCTCACCACCGACGCTGAAGGAGAACGACTCTTTGAGAAGGTACTGCGCAAGAGCCAGCAATGGGGCAACGACCAGAACATGATGTACGTAGTCGGTGCCACACAGGGAAAGATGTTCAAGGAGATTCGAAAGGTAGCACCCAAGCATTTCCTTCTGGTGCCAGGAATAGGAGCACAGGGCGGAAGCCTCGAAGAAGTGTGTAAATACGGCATGACCGACGATTGTGGACTCATCGTGAATTCTTCACGTGCCATCATCTATGCCGACAGCACAGAGAATTTTGCAAAGGTTGCTGCACAGAAAGCAAAGGAAGTTCAACTTCAAATGGCAAGTGAATTAGCCAAGAAAGCAGCTAATTGATGAAAGTTATCAACGATCCAGTATTCGGATTCATACGCATACCAGAAGGGTTGCTTTTCGACATCGTGAAGCATCCCTATTTTTATCGTCTGAGCCGTATCAAGCAACTTGGCCTTGCCAGCGTCGTCTATCCTGGAGCACAGCACACACGCTTCCAGCATTCCATCGGAGCCTTCCATCTCATGACGCTTGCCATCAACTCCCTCAAGAGCAAGGGACATTTCATCTTCGACTCAGAAGAAGAAGCCGTACGAGCCGCCATCCTCCTGCACGACATCGGGCACGGACCATTCTCCCACGTACTTGAAAACACCATCATCAGCGGAGTGAATCACGAGGAAATCTCCCTGCTCATCATGCAGAAAATGAATGAAGATTTCCGTGGACAACTCACTCTTGCCATCAAGATTTTCAAAAACGAATACCCCAAGCAGTTCCTTCACCAGCTCCTTTCATCACAACTCGATGTGGACCGCCTTGATTATCTTCGCCGCGACTCCTTTTTCACGGGAGTTACAGAAGGCAATATCGGTTCAGCCCGCATCATTGATATGCTGAGCGTGGTGGACGACCATCTCGTGGTAGAGAAAAAAGGTATCTATTCCATTGAAAACTATTTGGTAAACCGCCGATTGATGTATTGGCAGGTGTATCTCCATAAGACAGCAGTTGCTGCAGAGCATGTACTTATCAATGCCTTGCGAAGAGCAAAACATCTGGCTTCCCAGCGAGTGGAATTGTTTGCCTCTCCTGCCCTACACTACTTCCTCTATCATCATGTGGACAGGAATCATTTCTTCAACCAAGAGGAAGCCCTACAGAATTACCTTGCCCTCGACGACAATGACATTTGGTGTGCATTGAATGTATGGCAAAACCATTCCGACAGGATACTTTCGACTCTTAGCCAGGATTTCATTCAAAGAAAAATCTTCAAAGTAGAAGTAAGCGAAGAACCATTCGCAGAGGAATATGTAGAGGAAAAGAAAGAGGAAATAGCCTCAGCCCTGAATCTCAATTCCGAAGAAGTGGAATACCTTGTGGCACAGAAAGAAGTAGGAAAAGACATGTATAACATCCATGATGATAAAATCGAGATACTCCACAAAGATGGAACCACAGTGGATGTAGCGATAGATTCCGACATGCTTAACATCGAAACCTTATCGAAGCATGTCACCAAACATTATTTCTGCTACCACAGATTATGAATTTAAAGTCAAAGGTCTAAAGTCCAAGGTCAAAGGCTTGCCATCTGGATAGAATCGCTTCACGCTTCACTCCCCACTCTTCACTTCTTTATACCAAAAAAGCGCATCGCTCTTTCGAGTAATGCGCCTTGTTTTTGCATTCCAGTTTGGAAATTATGCCTCAGCAGGAGCCTCCTCAGCTGGTGCGCTTTCTTCAGCAGCCTTGGCAGCTTCAGCCTCAGCCTTAGCAGCAGCCTCAGCAGCCTTCTTCTCAGCTACCTTCTTAGCGATTTCCTCATTGATCTTCTTCTCAGCAGCCAAACGCTCAGCAGCCTGAGCCTTCTTGTCCTGAGCCTTCTTGTTCTGGGCAGCAGCAAGCTTGTTTTCCTTTTCCTTCTTCCAGGCATCAAACTTAGCGTCAGCAGCAGCCTCATCAAAAGCACCCTTCTTCACACCACCAAGAAGATGCTTCTTGAGGTAAACGCCCTCGTCAGAGAGGATGTTGCGAACAGTGTCAGTTGGCTGAGCACCCACCTGTACCCAATAAAGAGCACGTTCAAAGTTTAAATCAACTGTAGCAGGATTGGTGTTAGGATTGTAAGTACCAATCTTCTCTGTGAAACGACCATCACGTGGTGCATTCGCATCAGCGATAACGATAGAATAGAAAGCATAGTTCTTTCTACCATGACGCTGCAATCTAATTCTTGTTGACATTTTTAGATGTTTGTCTTTTGAGGGGAGAAATGTACGCGACAAACCTCCCTTGGTTAATAAAAAATTGATTTAAAATGCTGCCAACTCGTGACAGCGGCTGCAAAGGTACAACATTTTTTTGAATTAGAGCCCCAGTACAGCAAAGAAAAAGAGAAACACCCACAAAAAAACATCAAAACACCACCATCACTAGCTATTCCGAGACAGGAAAGCCCCCAGAGAGTGTTTTTAAGTTACGCAGAAACCGCAGATATAACGTATATTTTGAACCACAGATGAAGCAGATTCTCACAGTTTTTTTTCTGTGTCCATCCATGCCATCTGTGGTTTCACAGCTGAAACAGCGAAAACGAAAACGCAAACAGTCATCCGGATAGTTTTCCCTCCCCCTTGGGAGAGTTGGAGGGCGCTTCCCCATTGTTGGGTGTACACTGTCCCAATGTTGCACGAGTGCTGTCCCAATGTTGCATGAGTGTTGTCCCAATGTTGCATGAGTGCTGTCCCAATGTTGTTGAAGTGCTGTCCCAATGTTGCATAAGTACTGACGAAGCGCCCTGTCTATTCTTGCAATGCAAATTTATGGAAATTATTCTAGATTGTTAAAATACCGTGTAAGTGGTTATCGTAACAATTCAATAGTCATCTGTTAATTTATTTAAAATACAGCACATGATAACGGCTTATAATCAGCATTTCAAAAGTGTCACATCGTCACATCAACCAAATACCTATGACACTTTTTAACATTGTCCGTTTTAGAAATTCATGGATAAAATTTAATTATAAGATTTATAATTAAACATAATTTAACAATATAAAATCTTCACTAAATAGCCTTAAAATATTATATTATGTATATCGAATTCGAAAGATGTGACGATGTGACAAAATTAGATTCATTAACAATTGAAGCAGTTTAATATCTATTAACATTATTTACTAATATATAACTATTTGACATCATCATAAACCACCGTTCCAAGCAATGCTTAGGACTGTCATTTTTCTTCTTTTTCTGATGGTCGAAGTAAAGTGATGACTAAAAATATGCAGCAGGCATAAAACAATGAGGGTTTTACAGTATCAAGCAGCCAAATCATTGTTGTAGTTGGCTTTTCGTTTGGAGTTACAAACGAAGCTTATGGCTTTCTTTAAGAGTTTCCTTGAGGTCATGCCATCAACGACTGGATGTCAAGTGAGGTGTATGATTATCGTTGGTTTGGGACAAAGATTGAAGAAATATGTGGAAAATATTCAGATTTATTTTTATAGTTCGCGGCAATTCCTTACATTTGCATTGTCAATCAAAATTGCAATCTGAAGTTTGCATTTTGGCATTTCAACCACGAATGAGACTTTCATCGTAAAAAAACTATCAGACAGTTCCAAAGCCATCATGAAAAGCAGGATTGACCACAACGGTGTCGTAGAAAGCATCGAAGGCAATCACGTGAAAGTGAAAATTCTTCAGGCATCGGCATGCAGCGCGTGTCAGGCGAAAGCTATGTGCGCCTCTGCCGACACAAAGGAGAAAATCATTGACGTGTGGGACAACCATGCTGACAGCTACCGCGTGGGTGAGCAAGTTGTGGTGTATGGTTCTCTCTCCATGGGGCGCAACGCTGTCTATCTGGCTTTTCTGATTCCGCTTGTCCTGACCATCGTCTGGATTGTACTTTCGCTCCGTTGCTTCAGCATGGGTGAACTCTCTGCCATAGCTGGTGTGGGAGTCATTCTCTTGGTTTATTATCTGGGGTTGTGGGCGATGAACAACAGGTTGAGCAAGACATTCTCATTTTGGTTAGAGAAGAAAGGTGAGGCAAACATCATTTTAAACAACCAATAAATAAAAACTTATGAACGTAATTCTAATCGCTGTAATTGTTCTTGGAGCTATTGGACTGATAGCGGCACTTGTGCTCTACTTCACTTCCAAGAAGTTTGCAGTAAAGGAAGATCCTCGCATTGGCCAGGTGAACGAAGTTTTGCCAGGCGCCAACTGCGGTGGTTGCGGTTTTCCCGGATGTGGCGGTATGGCAAGTGCCTGTGTAAAGGCAGCCGATGCTGGTAGTCTGGAAGGTCTCAACTGTCCTGTTGGTGGTCAGCCAGTGATGGAAAAAGTGGCAGCAATCTTGGGCATGAAGGTGGAAGCATCTGCTCCTAAATTGGCTGTGGTGCGTTGCAATGGTACTTGTGAAAATCGTCCTCGCACGGTCATCTACGACGGTGTGAAGTCGTGCCGCATTGCCAACAGCACTTGTATGGGTGAGACGGCTTGTGCCTACGGATGCCTTGGATGTGGCGACTGTGTGAACGCATGCCAGTTCGGTGCCATAAAGATGAACGAGGCCACTGGTCTGCCTGAAGTGGACACAACAAAATGTACTGCCTGCGGTGCCTGTGCTAAGGCTTGTCCGCGCAGCATCATCGAGATTCGCACAATGAAGGGTGCGAAGAAGATGGGTGTGGTGGTAGAGTGCATGAACAAGGACAAGGGTGCCGTTGCCATGAAGGCATGCAAGGCGGCTTGTATCGCTTGTCAGAAATGCGTGAAGGTGTGTGAATACGATGCCATCCACGTGGAAAACAACGTCGCTTACATCGACCCTGAGAAATGCCGCAACTGCCGCAAGTGTGAGCAGGAATGCCCTAAGAAGGTGATCCACGGCGTGAACATGCCTGCGCTGAAGCCAAAACCTGCTCCTGAAGCTGCTGCGAAGCCTGCTGCTCCTGCGGCTAAACCTGCCGCTGCGGCTGCAAAACCAGCAGAAGCACCTGTGAAACCGACAAGCCCTGAAGCGCCAAAGGCTCCTGAGGCTCCAAAAACCGAGGCATAAAGCTTCTCTTTAATCAGAAAGTATCAACTATTAAATTACGACCAAAATAGTGAAGACATTTAGAATTGGTGGAGTACATCCAGCAGAAAACAAATTGTCAGCCGCTGAACCTATCAAGGTGGCCGAACTGCCCAAGGTGGCTGTGTTCCCTATGGGGCAACACATCGGTGCACCTGCCAAGCCAGTCGTTGCCAAAGGCGACAAGGTGAAGGTGGGAACGATGATAGCAGAGGCTGGCGGTTTCGTGTCGGCACCTATCTACTCATCTGTTTCAGGAACAGTGCTGAAAGTGGATACCGTGGTTGACGCAAGCGGCTATGCAAAACCAGCTGTATATATCACAGTGGAAGGTGATGAATGGGAAGAGAGCATCGACCGCTCAACGAAGCTGGTTACGCTCAACGACCGTCCAGAACTGACCAGCAAGGACATCATAGAGAAAATCAAGAATGCAGGAGTTGTGGGAATGGGTGGTGCCTGCTTCCCTACCCACGTGAAGCTCTCCCCTCCTCCAGGCTCGAAGCCTGAATGGGTTATCATCAACGCAGTGGAGTGTGAACCATATCTCACAGCTGACCACCGCTTGATGTTGGAACATGCCGATGAGATTCTTGTTGGTGTGACGTTGCTGATGAAAGCCGTGAATGTGAACAAGGGCTTTATTGGCATTGAGAACAACAAACCTGATGCCATCAAGTTGATGACAGAGCGTGCTAAGCAATTTTCACAGTTCGACATCGAAGTGGTGCCACTCAAGGTGAAGTATCCACAAGGCGGTGAAAAGCAACTCATCGACGCAGTGGTGAGCCGTCAGGTTCCTGCACCTCCAGCACTGCCTGTGAGCGTTGGTGCAATCCTTCAGAACGTAGGTACTGCATACGCTGTCTATGAAGCGGTTATGAAGAACAAGCCTCTCTTCGAGCGTATCGTAACGGTTACAGGAAAGAATCTGGCTCATCCAAGCAATCTCCTCGTTCGTATGGGTACACCTATGAGCCAACTCATCGACGCATGTGGTGGACTGCCAGAAGACACAGGCAAAGTGATTGGTGGTGGCCCAATGATGGGTAAGGCACTTATCAACACAGAGGTGCCTATCTGCAAGGGCTCTTCGGGTGTCCTCATCATGAACGACAAGGAAGCACGTCGTGCAGAAGCACAGCCATGTATCCGCTGTGCTAAGTGCGTGGGTGCCTGTCCTATGGGCCTCGAACCATACCTTCTCTCCAAGCTGTCGGCATACGCTGACTGGGAAAGAGCCGAAGCAGAAGACATCACAAGCTGCATCGAATGTGGTTCTTGCTCATTCACTTGTCCTTCTCATCGTCCTCTCCTCGACCAGATTCGTCTTGGAAAAGCAACAGTGATGGGTATCATCCGTGCCCGTAATGTGAAATAAAGGCTTTTAAACGTTTAACGTTGAACGTTTAAAGTTTAACGAAGTTACACTTCTCGGCTGGAAACGTTGAAAGTTTAACGTTTTAAAGTTTAAGGTTTATAGTTTTATGAGAGCTGCGCCAGAGCAACTCAATGAAAACTGAAAAACTCAAAAACTCATCAACTAAAAAAACAATGGCTAATAAATTAACAGTATCATTGTCACCACATGTCCACTCGGGCGATTCTGTGAGCAAAAACATGTACGGTGTGCTCATTGCACTTGTGCCTGCGCTCATTTGCTCCTTTATCTACTTCGGACTTGGTGCCATCCTGACAACAGTTGTGTCTGTTGCCTCATGCGTATTCTTCGAATGGGCCATCAACAAGTATATGCTGAAGAATACCCAGACCACCGTGTGCGATGGTTCTGCCATTCTGACTGGTGTGTTGCTTGCCTTCAATGTTCCTTCAAACATTCCGCTTTGGATTCTGATTCTTGGTGCACTCTTCGCCATCGGTGTGGTGAAGATGACATTTGGTGGACTTGGCTGCAACCTCTTCAATCCAGCACTTGCAGGACGTGCATTCCTCCTCATCTCCTTCCCTGTTCAGATGACCACTTGGCCAGTTCCAGGACAAGCATTTATGACTGTGGATGGAGAAACCGCTGCAACCCCGCTTGCCTTGCTCAAGCAGATGGCAAAGTCGGGCGACGTTTCTTCCCTCGCCGACATGCCTGATTCCCTTGCCATGCTCCTCGGTAACACGGGTGGTGCAATGGGTGAAGTCTGCGAATTGGCTATTCTCATTGGCTTCTGCTATATGCTGTGGAAGGGCATCATCACATGGCATATCCCTGTATCTATCATAGCAACTGTATTTGTCTTTGCCGGAATCCTTCATTTGGCAGACCCTCTGCATTACGCCAGCCCTGTCTATCAGGTGGTAAGCGGTGGTTTGCTCCTCGGTGCAGTGTTCATGGCAACTGACTACGTGACATCTCCTATGTCAAAGAATGGTCAGATTGTATATGGTATCGCAATCGGCTTCCTCACGATTGTCATCCGTACATGGGGTGCATATCCTGAAGGTATGTCGTTTGCCATCCTTATCATGAATGCCTTCACTCCGCTCATTAACACATATTTTAAACCAAAACGATTCGGGGAGGTAGTCAAGAAATGAAAAAGTTAGAATCATCACTCACCAACATGGCACTCGTGCTCACCATCATTGCCGTGGTGGCAGGAGCAGCCCTCGCCGCAGTCAATGCGGTGACAGCCCCACAGATTGAGAAGATCAATGCTGACAACCTTGCTGCTGGTATCAAGGAAGTGATGGGAAGCGACAAAATCAATGTTGCCGAACCACAGCAGAAGACAGCAACCGTGGCTGGAAAGGAAAAGACCTTCATCGTTTATGATGTGACAGACGACAGCGGCGCCAAGCTCGGCAAGGCCGTTCAGACATCCGAAAACGGATTTGGTGGCGAACTCCAAGTGCTCGTTGGTTTCGACCAGGAAGGCACGATTCTCGGCTACACCATCCTCCAGCACGCAGAGACTCCAGGACTCGGTGCCAAGGCAGGCGACTGGTTCCAGAAGGAGAACGGCGAAAAGCGCACTGTCGTAGGCAAGACCCCTGGCAAGGTTAACTTCACCGTAAGCAAGGACGGAGGCGACATCGATGCTATCACAGCATCGACCATCACTTCTCGTGCATTCCTTCTTGCCATCAAGAACGCTTACGACAATGTTTGTGTCACTGATGCAAATACAGGTGCAACAACTCAGGCTAAAAACTAAGAGAAAGGAGAAACAACTATGAACAAGTACTTCAAAATATTCAAGAACGGTATCATCGACGAGAACCCTACCTTTGTGCTTCTCCTCGGTATGTGTCCAACACTTGGAACCACCTCTTCCGCATTCAACGGTCTGAGCATGGGACTTGCTACCACAGCGGTGCTGATCCTTTCGAACTTGATCATCTCGCTCATCAAGAACCTCGTTCCTGACAAGGTGCGCATTCCATCCTATATCGTGGTCATCGCATCCCTCGTTACCATCCTGCAGATGGTCATCAAGGCATACGCTCCCGAAGTGGATAAGTCGCTCGGCCTCTTCATTCCGCTCATCGTAGTAAACTGTATCATCCTCGGTCGTGCTGAGGCTTTCGCAGCCAAGAATGGTCCCGTTGAATCCATCTTTGATGGTATTGGCATCGGTATCGGCTTCTCCCTCGCACTCACCCTTCTCGGTGCAGTTCGCGAATTCCTCGGAGCTGGTGCTATCTTCGGTTTCACTCTCCAGGGCGAGAACTATGGAATGCTCCTCTTCGTGCTTGCACCAGGTGCTTTCCTCGCACTCGGCTACCTCATCGCGATTGTCAATCAATTAAGGAGTAAAAAATAAGAATTATGGAATACATACTTATCTTCATCACAGCGATATTCGTTAACAACATTGTCCTGTCGCAGTTTCTTGGCATCTGTCCGTTCCTCGGCGTGTCGAAGAAAGTATCCACCGCTTCTGGTATGGGACTTGCTGTTACCTTCGTATTGACCTTAGCCACCATCGTCACCTACCTCATTCAGAAGTTCGTGCTCGACCCTAACGGATTGGCATATCTCCAAACCATTGCTTTCATCCTCGTGATTGCAGCACTCGTGCAGATGGTGGAAATCATTCTCAAGAAAGTGTCCCCAAGCCTCTATCAGGCACTCGGCGTTTTCCTTCCACTCATCACCACCAACTGCTGTATCCTTGGTGTAGCAATCCTCGTTATCCAGAAGGACTACAACCTGTTGCAGGGTGTCGTATATGCTGTTTCCACAGCACTCGGCTTCTACCTTGCCATGGTTATCTTCGCTGGTCTTCGTGAGCAGCTCGCTATGACGAAAGTGCCAAAGGCCATGAATGGAATGCCTATCGCGCTGGTTACAGCTGCACTCCTGTCTATGGCTTTCATGGGATTCAGCGGTGTGGATGGAGGATTGAAGATTCTCTTTGGCCTCGACTAATCCCTTCTCAACTATATGAATCAAAAAAGGTGTCCTCGTGTGAGAACACCTTTTCCTGACTTCGTCACCTAAAAAATGTAAAATTTCTATCTGCTTGATACATAGATGTTTATCTTTTTGTGTCACCTAAAATAGGGTGACACGAAGCGAAAATTATTAGTAATGACCATCAAGGAATTTCAGTGGAAAAGTTACTCGAAATGACTAAAAATGTCGTAACAATACAGATTATTCCGTCGAAAAAGCATGCAGATTGTCATCAATGTAATGCTGATGAACAGTCATCATGGAACAGCATTCCATTTCAATTATTATTTGGGGTGACACGATGACGAAGTCAGGAAAAAGGTGTCCTCGTGTGAGAACACCTTTTTTGTTTGCTTTCAAACAATCTTCAAGGTTACATTTCCGCATTCAAGAATGATTCTGCAGCATGGAGGGTATCAAGCTTTCCCACATCCACCAAGTGCAAGTCCTTCTTCTCCACTCCGATGATGCGGTGAGAAGCACAAGCTTGAAGGTAGAAGTCGATGATGGAGAAACGGTCGCCCCATGCATCCATTTCGGGGAGCAATGATGGAGAAAAGATGTGAATGCCCGAAAATGCCAATCTACGATAGGCAGCAGCATTAGCCTTCACCTCTTCGAAAGGGCTTTTCACCTCTCCTGTCTTGATATTCGTCCACCCCACTAACTCGTCCTTGTCGTTGAAAAGCAAATAGCGTTGTGTGTCGCGCTGACTTACGATAAGTATAGCTTCAGCTTGATGTGCATACTGATGATAGAATGCTTGCAAGTCGAGATTGTGGAGAATATCCACATTGTGCACCAAAAAAGGTGTGTCGTCTGAGAAAAGCCTTCCCGCTTTCTTGATGGCACCACCCGTGTCGAGTAGTTTCTCGCTCTCGTCGCTGATATGGATGCTAATGCCAAAATGCTCTTTCTGCTGCAGGAAATCGATAATCTGCAGGGAGAAATGATGCACGTTAACCACCACTTCATCGCATCCATTCGCTATGAGTCGCTTGATGAGAATTTCGATGAGAGGTGTTCCCAAGACTGAAATCAACGCTTTGGGAGTGGTATCGGTGAGAGGCTTGAGACGTGTGCCCAAGCCTGCGGCTAAAACTAATGCTTTCATGAATGGTTGGTTTGCTTTAAGATGGTGTCGATGTGCTGTTCCCGATGATGGACTTGTACTTCTATTCCGAACTTCCGATTGAGATGCTCTGCCACGTGCTGGGCTGAATACACACTTCTGTGCTGTCCGCCAGTGCAACCAAATGACAGCATGAGATGCGTGAATCCACGGTCGATGAATCGCTGCACATGGAAATCGACAAGTTTATAAACAGATTCCAGGAAATTGAGAATTTCTCCGTCTTCCTCCAAGAACTGTATGACAGGCTGGTCGAGTCCTGTCAATTGCTTGTACTGCTCATAGCGTCCTGGATTGTGTGTGCTTCGACAATCGAACACATACCCTCCGCCATTTCCACTCTCGTCTTCTGGTATGCCCTTCTTGTACGAAAAGCTATAGACCGTGACGACAAGCGGCTTGTCCGATTTCTTGCAATAAGAGCTGTCTGCAGCTATCAGTGCGCTGGCAGCGTTTTTTTCTCTGCTTGGCATTGCCCCATTCTGAATCAACCGTAAAGCTGTTTCCTTCAGGTAAGGATAGCTGTCGCAACTTCCGTTCTCCAAACATTGTGAGAGGTTCTTCAATGCTTGAGGGATGCTGTCGATGAAATGCTTTTTCCGTTCCCACAATCCACGGAATCCGTAGGCTCCCAACACCTGAAGCGTTCGGAAAAGGACAAAGAGCTGCAACTTCTGCATGAAATCTTCCTTGTCAATATCCATATATCGCTGGGCAGAAGTCATGTATTCCTCTATCAACGACTTGCGCAAGGCATCGGAATACTTGGCAGATGCCTGCCACAGGAAAGATGCCACATCGTAGTAAATCGGTCCGCGTCGTCCTCCTTGAAAATCAATATAGAAAGGCGTACCATCCTTCAGCATCACATTTCTTGCCTGAAAATCCCGATACATGAACCCCACTTCCTTCACGGCCAACAAATCGGCACATAAACGTCGGAAATCGTTTTCGAGATGTATCTCATGAAATTCCACTCCTGTCAGTTTCAGGTAGCAATACTTGAAATAGTTGAGGTCAAACATCACGCTTGTTTCGTCCATGTATTTGAGGGGATAGCAATGTTCATACACATCTTCCGATGCTACTTCGAACTGAAAGCGTGGCAAATCAGACACCACACGGCGCAGCATCATCTGCTCCATCTTGTCGTAATTTCCTCCCGATTCTCGTCCTCGGCGGATGAAATCGAAAAGCGATGTGCTGCCAAGGTCTTCTTGCAGATAACACATATCATCCTCCGAAACGGCATAAACAGCAGGCACGGGAAGATGACGCTCTGCAAATAAGTGAGCCAAAGAGCAGAATGCCTGGTTCTCCTCCTTCGAAGTGCCATACACTCCTATCTTCGACGTCTCGCCTTCCTCTTTGATGCGGTAATAAATGCGATTGCTTCCAGCACCAGGCAAACGCTCAACGCCCAGAGGAGTCTTTCCGAAAGTCTTTTGATATAGTTCTATGATTCTTTCCTGTTCCATATCGACAGCACTTTACGCTTCACAGCTATGATATTAAAGATTGAAACAATGAGGAAAAGCACAATGCCAACCGCCACAGCGTACCACATCGTTGGTATTTCCAGTTGTGGGAAGAACGACTGGAACTGGTGCAGATAGATGGAACGAATCACATAGAGCAATGCCAATGCCAATAGAAGCACCAGAAGATTCAGCCCCACTGTCAACCATTGATAAGGGCGCGAAACCTTAGCTGGACTATAACCTAATATCAAGAGGTTCTCCAACTTTGTATTGTTCTTTTCCACAAGCAGGTAGATGCTCAGCATCAGAATATAGAATGCCAACACACTGATTATCAATCCTATCGCCATCACTATTCCTATCACAACACGCAGAATGAAAGTGGTTTTCGAAGCATCGAGTTTGCTCTCGTCGGTCACGTAGTTGTTCTCCTGCAAATAGGAAGTGATATGTTCATCCGTAGGATTATTCACCTGCAAGATGAGACGCGTTGGTTCCGCAGCTTTCTTCTTGGCATATTTCTCGTTTGCCCAGAGCATGAACCGCTCAGGTACGAGGATGGTGTTGAGTCGATTGCTGAACCCCACTATCCTACCCTCATATTCGTCGTTTTGTTCCAGTCCACGAATGGAAATCTTTAGTTTCATAGCGCCCAATACACCTTCCGAAAGCTTCGGAATGTTTCTGCTTTGAGCAAAGCCGAAATTGTAAAGGTCAAGATAATTGCGAGGAAGAATTATCGGTATCATCCTGTCGCCCTCATCATATTTCCAGTCGTCGGTCTTCAAATCCACAAATTCATCAGGCACCGACTCGAAAAACATCTCAGTAGAGAACTTGGCAAGACCTTCTATGTCGAACCGTGCACTCACATCGAAAGCAGATGGAGTAAATGCACCAATCTTTTCTACGAACTTCTGCTTCTTCAGGTCCTTGATTTCCGATTTCGTAAAAACATTCGATTGTCCCGTTATCGTTGTCACCACCCCTATTTGCTTGTTCACAATGAGATAGTCGTCCTTCATGAAACTGTCCTCGCCGTTGTAAACCGACTGCATATCGACATAGAACTGCACACCGAGCAGGACAATCAACATGCCGACAAGGTTGGCAAAGAAGAAACCAGCAAACTGGGGAACACTGATATGTTGACGAAGCAACTTCCAAACTAGTTTCATAACATGCGCTCCTCCTATAATCTTAGCACTGCATCGTAAGGCAGTTCCATTCGTTTACCAATACTTGTTGCCACCAATCCTGCACCTTGATGCTCCACTTCCTCCTTCAGCAGTTCTGCCATAATTTGGCTGTTCGAATCGTCGAGGTGACTGATAGGCTCATCCACAAAGATGAAGTCGAACGGCTGGCAGAGGGCACGGATGAGTGCAACACGCTGCTGCTGACCGAACGACATACGTCCCACCAGGACATTCTTTTTGTCGTCGATGCCCAATCGGTCGAACCATTCCTCAATCTGTTTCCGTTTCTTGAATCCTGTGAGTTTGTTCTTCAGCAACACATTTTCCAGCGCAGTCAGTTCGGGGAAAAGCCGCAGTTCCTGCCATAGCAGGGAAAGGTGCTTTTTCCTGATTTCCACCCATGCTTTTATATTCAGTTCACAGATATTCTCCTCATCGAAGAAGATGCGTCCCTGATAGTCTTTCCTATAGCCATACACATAGCTGCACAACGAAGATTTGCCCGTTCCCGAGTTGGCCTCAATGAGGTAGCACATGTTTTTCTCGAACGACAAATCCTTGAGCCATACATCGCTCATGATGTCTGTCCTTTGGGCAAACACCTCGGGAATGGCAGCTTTCAGATTGATGATTTCCATTTTTTAGTTTTTTATTTGGCAAGCAACGAACGGAGCAACGACTGACTCTTGTCCTTACCGATGAGTCGGAATTCAAATTCACCTATCTTATCCGACTTGATAACAAGTCCTTCCAGTTTTGTCAAAGGATTTGTGATGGTCAATCCTGCTAAGTCGAAGTTCGATACAGGGAGCATCGTCAAATCAATGTAAGTGAACATCTTGGATCCATCCATCTCTGCCAGATGAGAAGGAATCGTTACCTTCTTCGTCTGCTCCAACATCTTTGAGTCGAAAGCGTTGTCTGAAGCGAAATAGAGGTTGTTATTCACCACACCCCAATTCAATTGATAGTCATCAGCCGAAATACGATATTGGTTCGCTCCCACCTTTTGCATCGAGATGTGATAG
>CADBXS010000032.1:0-1542 GCA_902798705.1 uncultured Bacteroidales bacterium | reverse complement strand
CCAATCATCCACGTCGCTCAGAAAATCGTCGCGTTCCACCTCTGCCATCGCCATCACACTTGCATTTCCGTCAAGGGCAGCATTCGTCGAACGAACAACGAATGTTACGTCGCCATCCACAGCCTTCAGCATCTTCTCAATATCCACGGCACGTTCCACCATCATGAGGTAATTCCTCAGTGTCTCGTTCCGCTTGAGCACACCGAGCAACCACTCTCCGTCACAGCCCAATGTGGACCACACAAAGCTGCCATCAGCCACATTCGCAAACTTTCCATGCACACGATGCATCTTGTCGTCGGCTTCGTTCAGCAGTTTCTGAACAGCCTCATTCTCGCTGAATAGCTTAGCCGACATTTTCACAAATCCATTTTCGAACTGGAACGACGAACGCAGTTCCACGTCGCCCGTGCGTACTGTCTTTGGAAGGATATTCTGAACGTATGTTTCGGCAACCGCAGGCAGTGCATTGCCTTTCGAGAACAAACGTATAGCACCCTTTTCTGCTTCTATCTTGTCATATTGCTCCGACTCCACAAACTGGTTCTTCTTCTCCAGCGTGAAACATTGTGCAATCATCTTCTTCACCATTTCCGCTCCTTCTCCCTTCGTAGGCAGAAGCAACAGAAAAGCATCGGAGTCGTATGCAAATTGTATTTCGTCAAACAATGCACCCCATTGCCGTCCATCATTCTCCGTGATTTTCGAACACAGTCCCTGCTTGCTCAAAAGTTTGAACAAATCGTCCACATCGCCTTTGTCGCCCACTTTCAGAGCCAGTCCATAACTCTCGTTAGGAGTCTGGAACAAGTATGCCGATTCCCTCAAATCGAATCCCATCTTGATAGGATTCTCAATGAAGGCATTCACCTTGCGTTTCACGGAACCCGTTGCCACAAGACCTACAGTCTTTCTCAACAAATCGACAACAGCAGAGTTTTGCAAGTCGGCATCACTTGCCAACTCAGCCAAATCCACCGACATCACCATTCGGGCATTTTCTGGTATCACTGATTTATACTCACCTTTTTCGCAGGATGAGAATAAAATCAGCACCGCCCCTATCAATAACATCCATTTTTTCATGCTATATCCGTTTTTTATTGTGTTCCTGAAATTCATTTTCAGTCCCTCATTAAGTAATGATAAAAAAAATAAATTGGTATGATTTACTCATATTTTGGAGATGTTTTTGTTCGTTTTTGAAGGAGTGATGCGGGCATCATGACTGAAAAAACGGGCGAAAACAGCCCAAAAGATGAGCACAACATGAGGTCAAAATGAATTTATCTAAATGTACCAAGTTATTCTTTTATCATTACTAAGTCAATTAAAAAGATTCATCAAATGCACAGCCACGAGTGCAGCGGTCTCCGTTCTGAGTCGGCTATTGCCCAAGCTCACCGACTGAAATCCGCAACGCTCTGCCTCTGCCACTTCCTCCACACTGAAATCGCCTTCAGGCCCCACCATCACCAACGCATCCTCACCTGCCTTCAGCACATCCTTCAGCAGCTGCTTCTCGCCCAACTTCACCACATT
>CADBXS010000031.1:15487-35588 GCA_902798705.1 uncultured Bacteroidales bacterium | reverse complement strand
TTTTTAAAATCATTGATAAACAAAAATAGTCGTCTTGGATTCAAGACGACTATTTTTGTTTGAAAAAGACTTGGCTTTATAATGCTGCTTTTATTTTCTCTACCATGTCCTGATATTCCTCATCAGTCAGATACACTTTGCCAGGATTCATTTGGAATGTGCCACCATAGTCAGGGCCATCCACATATTTAGGAGCAAGGTGAAAGTGCAAATGAGACAGTTTGTCACTGTATGCACCATAGTTGATTTTCTCTGGATTGAACACCTTCTGCATGGCACGAGTTGTACGAGCAACGTCAGCCATAAAGGCATTTCTTTCCTCATCGCTCAACTCGTTCAGGTCGTTCACATGTCCGTTATAGCTCACAAGGCAACGTCCGTGGTAAGTTTGCTCCTTGAAAAGGAATACGCGTGACACACTTAATTCAGCAATGAGAATCATCAGATTCTGATAATTGTTTGTGCAATAAAGGCACTCTTTTGGGTCGCTGTGCATAATGTTTTGATGTTTGATAGGTGATACTTATGATATTGTTCTCGATACAAAGTTACAAATAATTATGATTCGGATGTCATTTTGTGCTTTTTTTTCCTCAGTTTTAAACCTTTCACCATTGAGAATGTCTGAATAATTATAAGAAAAAACCTTATTACAAGTTATAACTGAAAAGAGATTGATTATTTAACGTTATTCTTTCCTTTGATTATTTAGCACAATATGAAACGATTCCTACTTATTCTGTTGGCTTTAGCAACGCTTTCATCCGCTTTTGCTCAGAAGAAAACAAAACTCACAGGACGAGTGTTCGACTCTGAAAGTGGTGAAGCACTTACGCATTCAACGGTTCAGTTGCTCAAGCCCGATACAGTAGGGCTTGTTTCAGGAGCCATTTCCAATACGAATGGCTTTTTCACAATGAAGGATATCCCTGTTGGAAATTACGTCATGAAGATTTCCTATATCGGATATCACAACTTTTTTCATAAGGTTGAAGTGACAGGCGAAAAATCAGAACAGAACGTGGGAACCATCATGCTTGTTCCTTCCAGCATTGAGTTGCAAACAGCCGTAGTTACAGCAGCCCTTAAACCTATCGAAGTGAAAGAAGACACGATTATTTTCAATGCAGATGCCTTTAAAGTACCCGAAGGTAGTGTTTTGGAAGAACTGATTCGCAAGTTGCCTGGTGCAGAGGTGGGCGACGATGGAAGCATCAAAATCAATGGAAAGACCGTATCAAAGATTCTTGTCGATGGAAAAGAGTTTTTTGGCAACGACAAGAGTATGTCGATGAAAAACCTACCAACCGAGATTGTCGATAAGGTTAAGACCTATGATAGGCAATCTGACATGGCACGAATGACAGGCATTGACGATGGAGAGGAAGAAACTGTGATAGACCTCAGCATCAAGAAAGGCATGAGACAGGGATGGTTCGGTAATTTTGATTTGGCAGGAGGAACACACGAACGCTATAGTGAAAGTGCTATGGTGAACCGTTTCCAAGATAGAACCCAAGCAAGTGTGATTGGTAATATCAATAACACGAACGACCGCACAGGTGGTGGAGGTGGACGTGGAGGAAATGCGGGCGAAACTACAACAAAACGTATCGGTGCCACCCTTGCACTCGAGCGTGGACAATTCGAAATAGGTGGTAATGCTCGTTATAGCGGTTCGAAGAGCAGTTCGTGGACGAAAAGCGCATCACAGAATTTCGTCACTACTAATACTTCTTTTTCTAATGCCATCAATCGGAATGTCAACAGAAACCATTCCATCAATGGCGATTTCAGGATAGAATGGAAGGTCGATTCCATGACCACAATGCAACTTCGCCCTAATTTCTCTTTTGGTGGAAACAATAGCAATGGAACGGGTGAAAACGCCACTTTCAATGCCGACCCATACGAGGATGGTGTGGTGAACGACCCACTCAGACAGATGGATTTGGTGGATCCTCACAAGAAAGTAAACTATAATCGGACGGGGAACCGTTCGAAAGGTAATAACAACAATGTTAGTGCCAACTTCATCTTCAATAGGCGTTTGAACAACCTCGGACGCAATTTCAGCATCCGTGCTAACGGCAGCTACTCCAACAGCGAGAGCAAAAGCTACAGCCTGAGTGATATACGTTATTTCCAGTATCGTGATTCTACCCGTCTCACTTATCGCTATCGAACAACACCTAATTCCAATAAGAACTATAGCATTGGTGCCAATTATTCAGAACCAATCATTGCTCGCAAGTTGTTCTTGCAGACCCAGTATCGATTTAGCTATCAGAAACGTCACTCTGATGGTTCCACTTACGACTTGGGTAACGAGAAAATATTCCTCGATTCCATCCGAAGTGTAGGAGCAGGCTATTTGCCATATAATTACAGAGATTATCTTGATGGAGACTTGAGCAGATATACCGACAATGAGAATAAAACACATTTGCTCGAACTCCAGCTCCGTCTCGTTACTACTTCCATCAATATGAACGTGGGTGTAAATATCGAAGAACAACATCAAAAGATTGATTACGACTATCAAAAACTTGACACCGTTGCAAGTCGTGACTATTGGCGTATTTCTCCAACCCTCAACTTCCGCTATCGTTTCAACAGGCAGCACACCCTTCGTATTCGCTACCGAGGTTCTTCTCGTCAGCCTGATATGACCGACCTGTTCAACATGACTGACAACTCCAATCCTCTTAACATCCGCATGGGTAACCCAAATTTGAAACCATCCTTCAACACCAACGTGAATGTGGATTGGAACAACTACCTCACTACTACGATGCAAAACTTCAATGCACGTCTCAGTTATTCTACTACCAAGAACAGCATCACAACTCGTACGGAATACAACGAGATAACAGGTGGACGTATAACACAGCCACAAAACATCAACGGCGATTGGAGCATCAGCGGTAACTTTGGATTTACCACACCTCTCTTTGTTGACAAATTCACACTCAGCACTAATACAAGTGCCAACTATAACAACAATGTGGGTTATATCTACCAAGACAAGAAGACCTTGAAAAATACCGTAAAGAACACCTCCATCGGTGAGCGACTCAACATGCAGTACCGTGCCGACTATTGGAGTGCTGGTGCATACGGTAACCTCAACTACAGCCACGTGCGCTCCGAATTGGTCAATGCTAATAATCGCGACACCTATAATTTCTCATACGGTGCCAACTTCAACATGACACTCGAGAACGGCATCGGTTTCTCCACCGACATCGGCATGAATTCACGTCGTGGATACAGTTCCGAAGAAATGAATACCAACGAACTCATTTGGAACGCTCAAGCCAGTTACCGCTTCCTCAAGCGCAGGAACGCAACCATTGCTCTTCGTGCCTACGACATACTCTATCAGCGCAGCAACATTAGTCGTACCATCAACGCAACAATGCGTCGGGACCAAGAAAGCAATGCCATCAATTCTTATGTGATGTGCCATTTCATCTATCGCTTCAACCTCTTTGGAACTCGTGAAGCACGACAAAACTTGCGCAATTCCCGTAACTTCGATGGCGGTTTTAATCGTGAAGCCTTTCAGAATGAGAATGGATTCGGAGGCGATAGGGGCGGATTCTAAAAAAGAATGAGTCAGATTGTTGACTCATTCTTTTTTTTCTGAAAGTAAATCCCCATAGTTGTGTTTGTAAATCCCCATAGTTAAAAGAGTACTTCCCCATAGTTGTATGAGTACGTCCCCATCATTATTTTAGAAAGTCCACTTGGCAGCTAAAGTAGGGATGGCATAGAAGCGATTGTGTTGTCCTAGGTCGTTAAAGATGAAGTTGTTAGACAGTTCTACTTCTGTACCAAGGCTGAGATGAATGTTCTCCCATCCATGAATGGTGTTAAGGTTGAACCAGAATTGAGGTTCGCTCATGAAGACGAGTTTTCCATCTACATCACCATCATACCACAGGTCGGCATATCCACAAAAAGTGCAAAGCCTTTTAGCAAAGGTTGTGCTCCATACGCCTGTGAGTTGGAAACTGTTGAAGGCATGTTCGTTTCGCTGCCCTCTGAAATAATATTTGTAAAGGGTCTGAATGCTAAAGGTCTTGGAGAAATCTGCCGAGTGCCAATTCCAGGCTGGACCGATGAGGACTGCTTGTTGGAAACGGGAGCTATAAGTCATGTCTTCTGCTGTGGTGACACCACCATTATATTCAACGTGTGCAGCCCATTGCTTGTTCTTGCTCACGTTGAATTCGCGTGCTATTTCCCAATAGGCTCCAGCCATGCCACGGCTGTAGTAATCGAGGTCGATGAAAAAGAAAGTGTTTCCCCAACGGTCGGGTTTGAACATTTCAACTGTAGTAGTGACAGAAGGACGTGTCGTAAGGTTTTTGTCGAGTGAATGTCCTAAATCGTAGTGGAACTGAATGTTCTGCGCATTCACTTGTACTGCTATTCCCCCAAAAGCGATGGCGGCAGTCAGTAGGATTTTTTTCATTTGAATAATTGTAATTAATGTGTAAAATAGTTGTTTTTGGGGGTGCTTGATGAAATATTTTGCAAAGATAGGTATTTTTTGCATTTTTTGCATTATCTTTGCAATTTAAAATTGTTTTCATAAATGTATTTTTAAGGGAAAGGATTTAGAGATGAAAAGCAAGCATAATCATCTTGTCATCATGGCTGGCGGAATTGGCAGTCGTTTTTGGCCCATGAGTACGCAGGGTTATCCCAAGCAGTTTATTGATGTGTTCGGAACGGGACGTACTTTCATTCAGATGACTGTTGACCGTTTTGCTGGAGTTGTTGAGCCTGAGAATGTGTGGATTGTCACTTCCGAGAGCTATGCAGATATCGTCAAGGAGCAGTTACCAGAGGTGCCAAGCAGTCATGTGCTGTTAGAACCATGCCGTAGGAACACAGCCCCTTGCATTGCCTATGTGGCTTGGCGCATCAAGTCGATGGACGCTAAAGCTAATTTGGTGGTTGCTCCAAGCGACCACATCGTGCTGAATCCTGAGGAGTTTCGTCGTGTAGTTACGAGTGCATTGAAATTCACGGAGAATTCCGATGCTATCGTGACATTAGGCATGAAACCCACTCGCCCAGAAACGGGCTATGGCTACATCCAAGCTGACATGAGTTCGGCTTCGCTTCGCAACAAGCAGATTTACAGGGTGGATAGCTTCAAGGAGAAACCCGACTTGAAGACCGCCCAGCAATATATCAAACACAGTGAGTATTACTGGAACTCGGGCATTTTCATTTGGAATGTGAATACCATTGTGAATTCACTCCGTATGTATGCTCCTGAAATATCAGAAATCTTCGAAAAGCTCTTGCCGTTCTATGGAACGGAGAAGGAGCAGACTGTGATTGACGAGAACTTCCCAAAGTGTCCGAACATCTCCATCGACTACGCCATCTTAGAGAAGGCAGAGGAGATATTTGTGATGCCAGCCGATTTCGGTTGGAGCGATGTTGGCACATGGGGTTCACTCATCACCTTGGCAGAGAAGGATGCAAACGGAAATGCCGTTGTAGGCAACGATGTGAAACTCTATGAGTCGAAGAACTGCATGGTACATACTTCCCAAGAGCGTAAGGTAGTGATTCAGGGATTGGATGGCTACATCGTGGCAGAGAAGGATAACACGCTTCTCATTTGCAAGCTGAGTGAAGAACAGCGTATCAAGGAATTCTCAGGAGGTGAATGATGACGCTGGTTGCAGATAGCGGTTCTACTAAAACGGCATGGTGCTTGACAGATGGCGAGCATCATGAGCTGTTAATGACGCAGGGTATCAATCCTTTTCAGCAAAATGAGAAGGAGATTGTGAAACTGTTGCGTGAGGAATTGCTTTCGTCGCTTCCCCTTCAGCAAAATGTCGTACAGGTCTATTTCTACGGTGCAGGTTGCACGGCAGATAAGAGTACTGTTGTGGCTTCTGCACTGCGTCAGATATTGACAAGCGAGGCTAAGATATTTGTGGGAAGCGACATGTTAGGTGCTGCACGTTCGTTATGTGGCGATGCTCCTGGCATTGTCTGCATTCTGGGCACAGGCTCCAATTCCTGCTACTACGATGGGGTGGAGATTGTGGACAATGTCTCTCCTTTAGGCTATATCTTGGGCGACGAAGGAAGCGGAGCCTACATCGGAAAGCGATTGGTGGGCAATGTGCTGAAAAGGCAATTTTCAGATACGGTATGTCGTCTGTTTTTGGAGGAAACGAAGCTCACGACGAGTACCGTTGTACAAAAGGTGTATCGTGAGCCGCTGCCTAATCGTTTTTTAGCAAGCTTGTCTCCTTTCTGTGCTCGTCATCGAGACATGGATGAAATCCACGACTTTTTGATAGACTGTTTCTCGGATTTTTTTACGAGAAACGTGAATCTTTATGAGATACCCGAACTGCCCGTCAATTTTGTTGGTTCCGTGGCATGGTACTATCGTGAGGAACTATGTGAAACGGCGCAGCGATTGGGCTATCGAATGGGTAATGTGATGCAGGCACCGCTGGAGGGACTTGTGAATTATCACTTACGAAACAAAGACAGGATTTGAACGTATGCAAGTGAAAATTGAAGAGTCGTGGCGTCAGCGACTGCAAACAGAATTTGATGCTCCATATTTTGAAAAACTGACAAGTTTTGTCCGTCAGGAATATCAGCAACAGCGCATATTTCCACCTGGGCGACTCATTTTCAACGCTTTCAACCTTTGTCCTTTCGACAAGACAAAAGTTGTGATTATCGGTCAGGACCCTTATCATGAATTGGGACAGGCACAGGGACTGAGCTTCTCCGTGCCTGAAGGTGTGAGGATTCCACCTTCTCTCATTAATATATATAAGGAGATACAGGACGACTTAGGCATTCCAATGAATCCTTCGGGCGATTTGACACGATGGGCTCAGCAAGGTGTGCTTCTTCTCAACGCTACACTTACGGTGAGGGAAGGACATGCGGGTTCGCATCAGGGACACGGATGGGAGCAATTTACCGATGCCGTGATACGAATTTTGTCAAAAGAACGCACTGGGCTTGTCTTCATTCTTTGGGGAAGCTATGCTCAGAGTAAGGCTTATATGATAGACCAGCAAAAGCATCTTGTGCTGAAATCTGTCCATCCATCCCCATTATCGGCACATCGTGGCTTTTTCGGTAATCATCAGTTTAGTAGGACAAATGCTTATTTGGAGCAGCAAGGATTGACACCGATTCAGTGGTAGCATCAAGTGGAAATATCGATTTGAATTAACTGTAGTAATGATAAAGAATATCATATTTGATTTAGGTGGTGTGGTTATTCCTCTCAATCCCGAGCAGGCATGGACACGTTTCGAGAGCCTTGGCATCAAGAACACGCGTGAGCAAATGGGTGTTTACGGGCAGACAGGCATTTTCCGCCAATTGGAAGACGGGAGTTTGAGTGAGGAGGAATTCCAAAGGGCATTAGGAGAGCAGGCTCAGGAGCAATCCAACTATTTCGGTGAGTCAGAACCCTGTTTCTCCTACGAGCAGTGTGTTTGGGCATGGTGCGGCTATGTGGATTCCGTCATTCTCGACAGGCTTCAGAACTTGTTGAAACTGAAGGAGAACTACCGTGTGCTGCTGTTGAGTAACACCAATCCTTTCTTGACGAGTTGGGCTGAAAGTGATGCATTCAGTGGCGACGGGCATCCCATCGGCTACTATTTCCATCAGGTGTATTACAGTTATCGCATGAAGGACTATAAACCGTCGTTGAGCATTTTCCGAAAATTGCTCGAAAGCGAAGGTATCAAGGCCGAAGAGTCGTTGTTCCTTGATGATGGACCCAAGAACGTGGAAGCAGCAGAACAGGTGGGCATTCGTGGATTGGTGGTACCGAAGAATGAGGATTGGATGCCACGCTTGATGGCACTGTTGGAGGAAGAGGAGTGATGCGACAATTCAGATACATATTTTTATTGATATGCCTGTGGAGTTGTGTAGTAGGACTATCAGCACAAAACGAATTTCGTGCTGATTCTGCTGTGGCTGCCATGCTGCATGAGCAGGATGTGAGGATAAGCGATGGGAACAAGATTCATTTGCTTCCTTCGGGACATGAGAAATTCGAAGACCTCTTTGCGGAAGTGAAGAAAGCGAAGACATTCATTCACATGGAATACTTCAACTTCCGAAATGACTCCATCAACGAATTACTCATCAAACTGCTTTTGCAGAAGGTGAAAGAAGGTGTTGAAGTTCGTGTAATGTACGATGCATTTGGTAACATATCGAACAATCGTCCTGTGAAAAAGAAACAGCATCAGGAATTGGCTGCACAGGGTATCAAGATAGAACTTTTCGACCCAATTCATTTTCCCTGGGTAAACCACATTTTTCCTCGCGACCATCGTAAGATTGTTGTGATAGACGGAAAGGTTGCATATACAGGCGGAATGAATGTGGCAGACTATTACATCACGGGCATTGAGAAAATCGGTCCATGGAGAGATATGCATTTGCGATTGGAAGGACCTGCTGTCAATGACCTTCACTTGATATTCGTTGCAATGTGGGAGGTGCAGACTGGCGAGGTGCTGAGTGGACCGAAGTATTTTCCGAAGCACAACACAAAGGGAGGTATGCGTGTTGCTGTCGTTGATCGAGCTCCTCGATATACGAATAAATCGATGCGCCAAATGTATATATCCATGCTCGACAATGCTCAGAAGCGAGTGAGAATCATCAATCCTTATTTTGTTCCAACGAACAAAGTACGGAAAGCTATCAAACGGGCGATAGACCGAGGCATTGAGGTGGAAATCATGCTTTCAGCAAAAAGTGACATTCCGCTGACACCCGATGCAACACACTGGGTAGGTCGAAAGTTGGCAAAGCGAGGTGCCAAAGTATATTTGTACAAAGGAGGATTCCATCACACAAAAGTGATGATGGTTGACGATTTGCTTTGCACCATCGGCAGCACGAATTTGGACAGCAGAAGCTTGCGCTGCGATTACGAGGTGAATACCGTGATTTTCGATCAGGATATCACACGCCAACTCAACGACTTGTTCGATGAAGATTTGAAAAATTCCGATTTACTCACTCATGAAGTGTGGATGAAGAAAAGCGTTTGGAAACGCTTCGTAGCATGGTTTGGCAGCACTCTCACTCCATTTTTGTGATGGAACAATAATAGTCTAACAATTAATGACAATCATATAATGATGAAAAGAAATCTATTCCTATTCGTATGGATGCTCTCCTCGCTGTTCTGTGTTTGCAATGCAAAAACCATAGAACATCCCAAGCGTGAATTTCGAGGTGCATGGATTCAGTGTGTGAATGGACAATACCTTGGCAAGTCGATGCAAGAGATTCGTGACATGCTCAGCCAGCAACTCGACGTGCTGCAAGGGGCTGGTATCAATGCCATCATGTTTCAGGTACGTGCTGAAGGCGATGCACTCTATCCTTCCAGATTCGAACCATGGAGCCGCTACCTCACAGGACAACAAGGAGTTGCTCCTTCCGATGGATGGGACCCTCTGGCATGGATGGTAGATGAATGTCACAAGCGAAATATGGAGTGCCATGCATGGATTAATCCTTATCGAGCCAAGACAAAAGGTACAACGGAGTTGGCACCCAATCACATTGCCAACCGTCATCCCGACCAAGTGTTTGAGTATGCTGATTTACTCATCATGAATCCTGCATTAGAGGCCAATCGAATGTTCACCTGCATGGTGGTGGAGGATATTCTTGAGCGTTACGACGTGGATGGCATCCACATGGATGATTATTTCTATCCTTATCCCGTTGATGGAGAACCTATACCCGATACAGATTTCTTCAAGGCTCACCCTCGTGGATTTAAAAACATCGGTGATTGGCGACGCGACAATGTAAACCAGCTCATTCAGGACCTTCACCAACTCATTCGTGAGGTGAAGCCTTGGGTGAAATTCGGTATTTCTCCATTTGGCATTTATCGAAACAATCCTGAAAAGAAAAACTCGGAGCGTGGAAGTGCTACCAATGGACTTCAGAACTACGACGACCTCTATGCTGACATTGTGCTGTGGCAAAAGAAAGGATGGATAGATTATACACTTCCCCAGATATATTGGAACTTCGGGACTAAAGCTGCCGACTATGGCGTGCTTTGCCATTGGTGGAATGACTATTGCAACAATCGTCCCGTTTTTATTGGACAAGACATTGAGCGTACCGTGAAGGAGGCAGACCCGAACAATCCTTCCCAGCATCAGCAATATGCCAAGTATGATTTGCAGCGTTCCCTCAAGAACATTCAGGGAAGTTGCCAATGGTACACAGCAGCATTGGTCAACAATCCTGGCAATTATCGAACAGTACTTGAAACAACCTATCACAAGTATCCTGCCTTACAACCACTCATGCCGTTTATCGATAAGAAAGCTCCTAAGAAGCCTGGCAAGATTGAAGTGATGAAAACATCGATAGGGGAAGTGCTGATGTGGGCACCACCAGCTGCAAAGAAAGAGATGGATAAAGCTGTGAAATACGTCGTTTATGCTTTTGGCAAAAAGGAAAAAGTCAATCTCAACGACCCATCTAAAATCATAGCGATAGTGTCGCAGCCAAGCTACCGATTGGAACAGAATATGATAGGCAAAACCATCGTTGTTACTTCTTTAGACCGCCTTCAGAATGAGTCGAAAGGAAGGAAGATGAAGATGAAATGAAAAAAAGAAGAATGAAGGAAAATCCTTCATTCTTCTTTTTTTCATTCTCTATTTATATAGCTTAGTCTTTTGCCAATTGATTGAACTTTGCCATGACACGGCGATAATAACCTTCTGTGCGCGATTTACGATTCATACAGTTCAAATCGCCTGAGTTCCAAAGGCGGATGGCTTTTTCCATGTTTCCTTCCTTGTTGAAATGCTCTTGATAAATGATGAACATTTCATAACTCTTTTCCTTACTGTAACGGTCCTTGTAAGTAAATTTCTTTTTTCCCAGAATCTGATTGCACTGACGAACAAGTATTTCTGAAATCTGAAGGCAACCTACCCACTTTCCATTCTTGGAAACAGCATTTGCGCGTCCATCACTTTCGACTTGTTCAATAGCTCTCATCACCGGTCCCCATTTCTTCTGCAAATCAACAGTGACTGGTTCTGCAGCATACGCAGTACAAACCAAACTCATAAGGAGTAAGAATGATAAAATAACTTTACGCATAATATCCATTTTAGTTCACAAATAGTCAGAAAGTTTCATTATAGGCAGCAGTAGTATATCAGAATGCAATAATCTCACCAAATCCATCACGAATCCAATTCATCTCATTCAATTCCACTGTACTCACTTCTGACGTTAATTATCTCCCTTTTGTGGCGGTTACACACCAAACAAAATGCACACCCTTGTGCGCTATTTTTTCAAAAGCGCTGCAAAGGTATGCATTTTTTTTGAATAATCCAAACTTTTATGCAAAAAACCGCATAAGTATGTGTAAATGAAGGTTCTTTTACTCTTCATTCATAAGTTTTCACTCTTCTTTTTCCTCCATTCCGTCATCATCTTTCTGCATCGTTTTTTTGCGTTTGTTCTTCCGTGTGATTCGAACAATACTCACCGTGACAGCTATGAGCAGAAGGAAGGTGGAGAGCCAGTGAGTGGCATTGGGGATGGAGTAGAACCAGTTGTGCAGTTGGGGCATACCGAAGAAACGGAACACGATAAGAACACTCTTCACCAACATTCTTCCTACCACCTGTAGCAGGAAGAAATTGATGATGAAAAACGATACTTCGCCTATGTCCTTATAGAAATGCACAATGAGGAATGAGGAATTAGTAGTGAGGAGTGAGAAAAGAGAGTGAGAAGTGATTGGAGTCCTTAAGGCTCATTTCTCACTTCTCACTGCTCATCATTCATTTCCCGAAGGAATCTTCGGGCTGATTACTTCACAAGCATCTTCGTGCCATTAGCAATGTAGAAGCCCTTCGTAGGGTTCTTCACAGCACGTCCTGAGAGGTCGAAGAACTGGGTGTTCTTGCTTGTCATCTTCACATTGTCGATGCTCAATGCTTCCTCAGAACCGAGAGTGATGTTGAAGATATAACGCTTCGAACCATTACGCAAAGCAATACGAGTGGTATAGAGAGTTTCCTCTGTTGGATCATCACCCAGCAAGCTGGCAACGAGAGTGTTGTTGTCGTAGTCGTAACCTACAGCAAATCTTGCGTCTTCACTGTCAATGGCAGCCATAGCACCAGTTGCGTCAAACACACAATCCTCTCCTTCGAAGCTTTCCACTACAGAGAACGAGCCTGCGCTGTTCTGAGCATACCATGTAGCACTTTCAATTTCGCTGATGTCGATGCCCAATGCCTCGCATGCCTTGCTCATATCGATTTGAGTTGCGTACAGACCATCATCGTTCAGATTGTCTGCTGAAAGAACGAATGCAACATCCTCTTCGCCAACTTCTTCAACTTCCATCACTGTTTCAACGAACTCAATGTTGCAATGCAAGCATACATAATGTCCTGTCGTTTCATCTACCAGATAGAAGTCGCCTTGATAGGTGTCGCCTACGGAACGAGTGTTTGGTTTGTTCCACCACCCAATGACACCAGGGCCAGAGTTCTGCCAGTCCATACCCATAGCATCTGCTTCTCCCCATTCACATGGATATAATTTACCATTCACGCTTCTCATCCAAAAACCACCTTCTGGAGTTAGCGTCAGTTTCTTTGTAAATCTCTTATCAGGATCGATAGCTTCTTCGTTTTCGTAATATACATCGCCATAGAGAACGAGGTCGTCGGTGTTTTCTACATTCAGTGTCTTAGCCAATCTGTCGAGGTCAACTTGAGTCTTTTGCTCCAATGGATAATCAGATGATGGAACCACTTGCACGTCGTAAGTAAATGTGTCAATTCGCTTCCACTCGGATTGAGTGAGGTCTGTTGGCTCGTCTGGAGAGATGGTATAAATGACTTTGATTTCATAGTACTTAGCTCCAAACTTGTAGATGATGGAGAGCGGAATCGTTACAGGTTCTGTAATATCGTTGAACACACCATCCTTCTGTCCGATATTATATTGTCCATTTGGGATGTTACCCAATGAAATGAAGACGGTGGCACTGCCAGCCCATGAGTCAACGTAGCCATCGTTGTTATAATAGAATCCTCCAGAACCTTCTGTGTGGTTGTCTGTCATCACACCGTCAGATTCCCATGCATAGATGTCGTCGATGTCATCGGCTGTGCATTCGAGTGCTGCATAGACTGCTTCTATGTCGATACTGAAAGACTTGGTTCCATAACCAGGAACAACCTTCGAATTGATTTCTATGACCTGTTCACCTACCTTCACGAAGTCATTAGGGTCGATATTCTCTGGTTCTTTCACTTCCGTCACCACTTTGATGCGAGCTGCATTAGCGCCATTGATGACGTAAAGGTATGCAAAATCTTCGTCACCTGTTTTCAAAACACCTGGGAACTGACCCGAAACAATGGAGAAGGTGTCTGCTTCCAATGTGATGTTCTGAACATAGAAGGTGTTGGAACCCGTATTCCACGCCTTTGGAGCATTCATAGGCAAGAAGGTTTCGGCTCCTGTTTCCTCATCAAACACGCTGTAGCGTCCAAATCATCCACCACCTGCAGCTTCTTCTGGTGTTTTGAGTTCGTCAACAAAAGAATAAGCAACTTCGCCATTCACAGTGTCACCTCTCACTACTTGTGTGTAAGTTCTATCGTTGATGCTTTCGTCGAGTTCTTCTGCTGTTAATCCTAATGCCTCATAAATACCTTCAACAATTGTGCTATAAGTCTTGCCTTCGTATTCTTTGCCTCTTGTGAAGTTGAGGGTGAGGGTATAATCCTTCACGATGTTCAGTTTCGAAAGCGAGGTTTCCATTTCAACAACAGGCTTTGCAGCGATTGAAGCGGAAAGCGTGACATTGGCAGTCTTGCCATTATAAACGATGTTCAGGTCGCACGATGGGCTGCCACCATCCACCCAGTAATTAGGCATCTGACCAATGAGGAACTGCACTTCATCGGCTTCCTCGTCAGCCTGAATCAACCAGTACCAAGCGGCACCGTCGCCGTAGCCCAATGGCTTACCATCTTTGTCCATCCAGAAACCGCAGAAATAATCGCCCAAGTTGGCAGAATAACCCTGCTCTGCATTAGGATAGATGGATTCGCCACCATTCACAATCTGGCGAACATACAGAGTCTTGTCGCTGTTGTCGTCCACCTTGTAGGCAGCCTTGTCGGCAGTGATGAAAGCCTGCAAGTCGGCAGCAAACTGAGATGCTTCCACTCCGAAGAACCCAGCCATTTCTGACAGGCTGAAGGTAACGGCGTCAGTGGAATAGTCAGATTTGCACTTTTGGGTTACAGAGCCCGAGTAAATACCGTTATCTGCCCATGCAGTGCTCGAAACAAGCAATACTGCCAGCAGACTCCAAAAACGTAGATTTTTTTTCATCTTGATAGTTAGTTTAAAGTGTTAATGAATAATTTTGAGTTTTATCTATATCGTTGTTTTGTCAGGAGTGTTTGTGATACACTCTGTCGTTGCAAAGATAGTAAAATATAAAATAGGAATAAGACAAATCCGAGTTTTTTTTGATAAAATGGAATAATTCAATGACTTTTCACTGCTTATAGGACTATTCTTCTGCTCGATAAGGGATTGACGAAACTTTTTTTAGGGGACGAACTTGAGTGAATCCCCATAGTTTTGTGAGTACGTCCCCAATCGGACTGACAGTTCGCCCCAATCGGACTGCGAGTCCGTCCCAATCGTACTGAACTATTGTCCCTATGGAATGAAAGTTCATCTTCAATCATACAATAGTGTTGTCTCATTGTTGTTATGAGAAAAAGAAAAATCAGAAAAAGGAAGATGAATGTGCGGCTTTTTTTCTATCTTTGCAACGAGTTGTGGATTACCTCGTTCAATTTAATCTTCCACTCTGTTGATTAACAAATAGTTGTATGCAGGAACTGAAACGAATCGTTTTTGTTGTCAATCCGATTTCCGGCACTTCTGGAAAGAAGATGATATTGAAACAGATAGAAAAACTTATCGACAAGGATAAGTATGCATACGACATTGTTGAAACTCAGTATGCAGGCCATGCCACGGACATAGCCCGTGGTGCAGCCAATCGTGGGGTGGACGTAGTGTGCGCTATCGGTGGTGACGGCACGGTGAACGAGACGGCACGTGCCCTGGTGCATACGAATACGTCGCTTGCCATCATTCCTTGCGGTTCGGGCAACGGTTTGGCTCGCCACCTGCATATTCCGATGGATGCCATCCGCGCCATCAAGGTGATTAACGAGGCTGAACCACAACTGATGGACTATGGACTGATTAACCTGCATCCTTTCTTCTGCACTTGCGGCGTTGGGCTTGATGCGTTTATCAGTCAGAAGTTTGCCGAAGCGGGAAAGCGCGGATTCCTTACTTACGTGGAGAACATCTTGCAGAATGCGCTGACGTATAATCCTGAGACTTACGAGATTGAGGTAGAGAACGAAGAAAGCGAGAAGCAAGTTTACAATGCGCTGATGATTACCTGTGCGAATGCCTCGCAATGGGGAAACAATGCGTTCATTGCTCCGCAGGCTTCTGTGAGAGATGGTCTGATGGACGTAAACATCATTGAGCCATTTACACTGTTGGAAGTTCCGCAGTTGTCGCTTCAGTTGATGAACGGTACGATTGACAAGAGTGGGCGTATCAAGACGTTCCGCTGCAAGAATCTGCATATCAAGCGCTCGAAACCTGGTGCCATCCACTTCGATGGTGATCCAGCTGAAACGGGGGAGAACATCGAAGTGTCGCTCATCAAAAATGGGCTTTCGTGCATTTGTCCGAAGGACGAGGGTATCATGGACGTGGGTGAGACGATTCAGAACCAAGTGGTGGAGTACTTCAACGACATGTACGTGCGCTCTCAGGAAATCCAGGAGAATATACAGAATCAAAACCGCAGAATCATCCAACTGAACAAGGACATTGTGAACCGTCTGGCGAGGATTGGGAAGAAAGATAAATCTTCAGAGAAGAATGAAGAGTAAGGATTCTATTTCACGCTGAAATCGCCGAAATGCGCAGAAAAGATATATCCTTTCTTTCCGCTAACTCATCCACTTTTACTATTCTTTTTATGTATCTTTTGCTATTCAATCCTTCGAACGATATGGCTTTGGCTGCTGATGCAGAACGATATGTGCCTCCAAGAAATGTGAGGCAGATGGAGGAGGACTTGGCGATGTTTCCATGGGTTTGGGCTGATGGGGACTGTGTGGTGGTATCTGCTAATGATTTTCAAGGGGGTGAAATCGATTTTTTACACTGTATTCCTAAGCCATGGGGATGGAGTAAATCGCTGAAACATAAGCTGCTGCAACGGGGTGTACTGGAAGAGAACATGCCCAGCGACGAGAAACTGGATTTGTGGAGAGGATGGTCGAGTAGGGAATTTGCTGCACAATATATACATCGGTTTTTGAACGAAGTGGAAGAGGAGAAGAAGACGGTTTTTGTGGGAGATGAAATGCATTTTTGCACAAGGATGGAGGACATTCTATGGAACGAATCATATCCCTGCATATTGAAGTCGCCTTGGTCAAGCAGTGGGAGAGGAGTGTTTGTGGCAGATGGAATGAATGAAAGAATCCGTGAAAGGATAGAAGGTGTGCTTCGAAATCAGGGCGGCATCCTTGTGGATAAGTTTTATCGAAAGCGCCTCGATTTTGCTATGGAATTTGAAGCGAATGGAACGGGAGAAGTGGTGTTTCTGGGCTATTCTGTGTTTCAGGCAGCGGAAGATGGAAAATATGGTGGAAACATCGTTGCTTCGCAGAAACACTTACAAGAAGAACTGCAAGCCGTGTGCGGAAAGGAAAGGATAGAAGTGCTGAAAAAGACGACAGGACTGCATCAACGCTTGCTGGCAGATGCATTCCAAGGAAAGTATGTGGGTCCTGTTGGAATTGACATGCTGATGTGCGAAGAGGACGGGGAAATAAAAATTCATCCTTGTGTTGAAATCAACCTAAGGATGAATATGGGAATTGTTGCCATTCGCCTTGCCGAGAAACTGGATGAACTGAAAATGATGGTTCAGCAGGGCATGGGGTATGATGAATGCAGGATAAATCAGCGTTTCCGCTTTTTGGACTTCTTGCCCGAGGAAGATTTCAGGAGTTGCATCCTGTCATCCACTCGTTTGCCATTGTCGCCCAAACGGGAACATGGATTCCAAGCATCGGTGGAAGGCGGCAAACTCGTCATCACATTCTGCTCCTGAGCCGCCGCACTTTGGTTGCCAAAGCGGTCGGACGCACAAACGGCAAAGAAACGACGCGAGGTGGAGCGTCCTGTCAGCTCGTAGTGCGTGTCGCGGACTCTGGCCTGAAGCAAGTTCTCAGCCTTTGTAACATCGACGGGATAGACATTGGAACCATATATATTATAATAGGTGTAGGCATCTCTGTCCGAATTGTATTCACCCTCATTCCAAGTCAACATACCATTCTCGCAGCGCAGACCGTTAGGAGGAAGTGGGGCGATGGTATCGCTGCTCCATGTCATGCGAGGAGGAAGGGCTGGATAAGGGAAAAACTCCTGGCACGTTGTGTTGTAAATGCCTTTGTGATTGTCGTTCAGGAACTTGGCACGATAGAAAACCATTCCACCGATGTTGGAGTTTCGAGCCGTGTGCATCTCTGCTCTCACATCGTTGAGTGCCCATCTACCCTCGCGAGGGTCGAGCAGATAGATGGCAAGTCCTGGTGCAACGGGGTGTCCGTAAGCATGTTCGAGCCAGTCGAAAAGAAAAGGATAGAAATGGTTGTCGCGGAAATACATCATCGGGAAAAGCATGTCCTGAATGTTGTCGCGCAGCCATGCCTGTGGGTCCTGATAGACAGCATCGTAGCAGTTCCAGCCGATGGAAGAATAGCGTTTCAAGTCGCGGTATTTGCCGATGGGCGAGGACGATAGCTTCACCCACGGCTTCATGGACTTCACCACATCGTGCACACGGCGAACAATCCGCGTGATGTTCTCCCGCTTCTGCGAAGCCGATGCATTGTCCTTGAATTTATAGATGGATTCGGGATAGCGGATGTAGTCGAGCGAAATGCCATCCACATCGTACTTCTGAATGATTTCCTTGCAGAGACCAGCGATATAGTCGGCAGTTCCGCTGGCATTGGGCTGCATAAAAACCTCTGCGCCCACCGTCTTACACAGTTCGGGGTGCTTGCGCATGATGGACAACGAACCATAGCTCTTTTGCTTCTTCAGTTCACCGAGAGGAATGGAAACAAGCCATGCATGAAACTCTATGCCTCGGCGATGACATTCTTTGATGGCGAATTGCAAGGGATCGTAGCCAGGGTGTTGGCCGAACTTGCCTGTCAGGCAATCGTCCCACGGCTCTATGCTGGATGGATAGATGACTGTGCCACGCACACGCGTTTGCATGACCACCATGTTGATGTTGGCACGCTGCAACTTGTCGAGAATGTTGCACAGTTCTTGTTTCTGTCGCTGAATGCTCCAAGAATCCGTGGCCTTGGTATGAGGCCAATCAATGCCCCCGATGGTAGCAAGCCAAACGGCACGTATCTCATGGAGCGGATAGTTGGGTGCTTGCCACAGCTCTTCGTCCTGTGACAGGGAAGGGGAGGTGCTTTGAGTGGTATCATCGATGTATGATGCCTTTGCTCCGTTGCCGAGAAGGAAAAAGGAAAGGAGGAATAGCAATAGGATTCGTGGTATGTTTGTGTTGGGATTTGTCATCAATAGTTGATACTTTATTATCAAAAAAAGCGATTTTGTGAAATATTGAAAGATAAATCTACATTCAAAAAGACATTTGTATTCATTTCAGTTGCAAAGGTAGCGATAATTTGTTAACTTTGCACGATTTTTTGACAAAGAAATAATGTTTACGACCTAAACATCTACATAAACCGACGAAACAATGATAACATTTGTCACTTCGATACTCCTGCTCATAGTGGGGTATCTGCTTTATGGTACTTTTGTGGAGAAGAACTTTGGTGTAGAACCCGACCGCAAGACTCCATGTTTCACGAAACAAGATGGAGTGGATTATATGCCGATGGCTTCTTGGCGCGTCTATCTCATCCAGTTTCTGAATATCGCAGGCACAGGCCCTATCTTCGGTGCCATCCAGGGCATCCTGTTTGGTCCCGCTGCTTATTTATGGATTGTGTTGGGCTGCATCTTCGGCGGTGCAGTGCACGACTATATGTCGGGAATGATTTCCGTGCGAAAGGGCGGTGCCAGCCTGCCAGAGATAGTGGGAGAGGAATTGGGCAACAAGGCTCGTATCTTCATTCTCATCTTCTCGCTGGTGCTGATGATATTGGTGGGTGCTGTGTTTGTGACAACCCCTGCAGGGCTGCTGGGCAACCTGACAGGCGGCTCGTTGGGTATCGGCGAGAAAGACTGGGTGCTTACATGGACCATCGTCATTTTTGCCTATTATGTGTTGGCCACCCTTTTGCCTATCGATAAGCTGATTGGTAAAATTTACCCTGTGTTCGGTGTTGCTCTTATCATCATGGCGGTCGGTGTGTTGATTGGCATCTTCACCAATGCAGGTTCCATGCCCGAAATCACAGATGCCTTCACAGTGAGCGGTTTCCATGCCACCCAGAGTCCGATGATGGCACGCTGTATGCAGAACGAGAAGTTGGGACGCCCCATATTCTACGGAGCAATGATTACCGAAGGACTGGTAGCACTCATTTGGGCGGCAGCAGCCGTCAAGTTTGCTGACACACTGAATGTGGCAGGCGACACACCTTATCAGAAGTTGCTCAATGCCATGACAAATCCCGAAACAGGAAAAATGAATCCAGCCATCATTGTGAATGAAATCTGTCACACATGGATGGGACAAGTGGGCGCTGTCTTGGCTATCTTGGGCGTTGTTGCAGCACCTATCACATCGGGCGACACCGCATTCCGCAGTGCTCGACTCATTGCTTCCGACTTCCTGCACATCAAGCAGAACAAGATTTACAAGCGTCTGATTCTTTCCATTCCTCTTTTTGTTGTG